>NZ_JAYGHM010000018.1:0-114714 GCF_034931125.1 Rivularia sp. UHCC 0363
CCACCGCTTCTCCTTAGTTAGGTGAAGCAGCGATCTTGAGCAATCTCTAATATTCGATTCCCGGCTGCGCTTTTACAGCTTGGTCGCGGAAAGGATGTTTAACTAAATTCATTTCGGTAACTAAGTCGGCTCGTTCGATTAACGATTGAGGTGCGCCTCTACCTGTAAGTATGACATGATTTCTTTCGGGTTTTTGTGAAAGTCCATCTAATACTTCTTCAACTCTTAAATAACCGAGTTTAATCGCGATATTAATTTCATCCAATAAAACCAGCCTGTATTCTGGATTGTTGATGTATTCTAATCCTTTATTCCAAGCAGCTTGAGCTTTTTCGATATCGCGATCGCGGTCTTGAGTTTCCCAAGTGAATCCCTCACCCATTGCATGGAACATCAGCTGTCCGCTTTCCTTCCAAGCACTAAATGCTTTTTTCTCGGAAGGTTCCCACGCGCCTTTGATAAACTGAATTATCGCCACTTTGTATCCATGTCCTAGGGAACGCAGCACCATTCCCAAAGATGCTGTTGTCTTTCCCTTACCGTTACCAGTGTTGACGATAACTAAACCTTTTTCGAGTGAAGCGTCAGCAATTCTTTGATCTTGCACTTCTTTACGTCGCTGCATTTTTTTACGATACTGTTCTGACGTTAGCGAGCTACTTTCCGCAACGCTGGCATCTGATGTGGTTGGATTAATTTGATTATCTTTCATAATACCCTGTGTTTCCAAAAACGAGTTCTATTTTTAAAATTAGCCCTAGTTGTTTAGGCAAAAGAACTTATTTTAAAAAGATGCTGCAATTCTTCATTTGCAATCAGGACGACTAGCGCGTACAATCCTTAAATTTAAAGAATACAGCTTAGACCGCGAACTTTTTTATTATCGATTAATTACAGATTAGGTTGGCTATCAAAATATGTGCTTGTGCAAATAAAAGTAAGAAGAATTATTCTCATCCCTATTAGTTGACCTGTATGTTATACTTACCAAGGAGAATTAATTCGGTAGACAGCGTTTGTTTTTAGCATTCACAGACTTATCTCCGAAATGTAAATCTCTACACACTCATGATTTCGGAGACGATCCATGTCGATTTACGTAGGCAATCTTTCATACGACGTTACAGAGGAAAATTTGAACGCCGTCTTTGCAGAATATGGCACTGTAAGACGAGTTCAAATTCCTACTGACCGCGAAACTGGTAGAGTACGCGGTTTTGGCTTTGTAGAAATGGGTTCAGAAGATGAAGAAGCAGCAGCTATTGAAGCTCTTGATGGCGCTGAATGGATGGGACGCGACCTTAAAGTAAATAAGGCTAGACCCAGAGAGGAAAGAAATTCCTTTGGTGGAAATCGCAGAAATAACAATTTCCGTAACCGCTACTAAACTTCACTAACGATTTATGTTAAACAGTTAATTCCTTAATTTGCTAAGTTAACTTAATTAACTTACGGCTCAGGCAAGATTGCTTGGGTTTTTTTAATGGGCTTGCTTTATAGCGTATAATATAGCGGTTTTTTGTTAAGTCTAATAGATAAAACTAAAAACCGCTATATGCGATGGAAATAAACTCCTCATCTTCCACACAAGTTAGCAACAATCTTGTCAAAACAACCATCAAATTAACCGTCTTTGCGATCGCGTATCGCTAATGTTGGGTCGATAATAGTACATCGAGAAGTTTCACTTTCGATCGTAACTTTTGACCTAAGCGGCTGTATTTCAATAGAAACCCTTCCCGGATAGCCGATTAGTACGGCAAGTATAGCCGTAGAAGAAAGACAGCATAAGATCACGAAACCGTAGAAATTGTTGAGGAAACTCATTTTTTTCTCCTTATTTTATATTGTGCAAAACTCAGATTATGCATGATTGATTGAGTCATTATTACCGAAAAGATTCGATAAGTACTGCCGCTCCAGCTAAACAAATTAAAATGATTCCGGAACGCCACATAATGTCAAAGACTGTGTAAAAAATATTCAAAGTTATGTGTGAAGTGCCGACAATTCTGGATAAGCAAGCGGCGAAAATCAAACCAAATACTATGAATACAAAGTATTTGAGAGCTTTTAAAATTAATCTGAATAAGGGATTGAATTTTTTAATAGTCATAGTTTTATCCTGGTTGCGTAGTTTTTTGGTTGGGAAAATTGAGATATCGCATCTAGCTAATCAAAAAGCCGGTAAATGCTATTAAAAAACACTTCACCGGCTCGTAAACTTCTAGTTTATCGACAGCCATATTGAATTTAGATTTTGAATTTTGGATTAAAACTAGTAGTCTAATAAGGAAACTTTACGGAGTGATTGAAAATTGGAAAACCAAAATTTGTTCTACTCCTTACTTCCTATTAACTATCTTTACCCGGTAATTTTGGGTTGACCAAATATTAGGGATGAATCCCAGATTTGAAGATTTTAGTACTATTTCAAATTAGAATCTAAAATCCACAATTTAAAATCCAAAATTGATTTTACTTAGAAAAATGCCATTTGCTCCAAGTATTAGTTACTTGATGATATGCATTCTTAATTGGTTCAACTTGCTGAGGATTCAATAAGTAGCGGTAGCTGATGTGACTACCCAAATAAACCGCAAGTTCGTGGTTCTTTTTTTCGCTACTAATGCGAAATTCACCGTGTCCTGTTTCACATAATGCTTGAATTAACAAAAAACTCATGTGAGAAAAAACCACAGGTAGCACAAGGGTATTTGAATTTGATTGTTGAATAGCTATGGGTGATTTCTGTGAAAGCTGGTCTCCAATATCCAAGTACATCTTCATTGGTTGCGCTTTTATTAAGAATTCTTGTAACTGTGGGAAGGTCATGTTTTAGTTCTCCGCGACAATAGCCAATCACTTGTTACAGACTTGATTCAGGTATTCGCTCCACTTACAGAGAATCGTTATTTATACCTATTATAAGTGTAAATTACCTTTATGTGTCAATTATAATGACTCTTCATTTATTTAAAAAGTATCTTAAGATACAAAAATTTCTATTTTTAGGATTTTTTAGTTATTTATGCTTATATCAAATGTCAATTAAACTAAAATGTAAACATTGGTAACATAATTTTTAAATAAAGAGTAGTTATGAATACAAAACGCCATATGATACTTATTTTATTGTCAATCCTGAATACATATAAAAGTGAAAAGCTGTAAATTCGTGGATAAAATAGCTAAAGTGTAGCCTGATTTAAATTATTCCGTAGTGAATTAACGGCGATCGCAGTTCTAAATCTTTTCTATAAGAGCATTCTAGCTTTGTACTAAGACCGAGATAATCGATTTAATATTAATCGTAATGTCTCATTTTGTGTATTTGTGTGGAGATATACCAAAAAAAAGTCAATTTGATTTACATTTGAATGATGTTTAATGGAGAAGTATGGGCAGGGATAAAGTTGGAGACCAAGATAAACTACGAGAAATGCTACTGTTCTTTTTGGAAGAAATGGGAGCAACGCAGCTCGAGTTATCTAAGGGGATGGGTGTTAGTCGTCCGTTGGTGATAGATTTTCTGAGTGAAAAAAAAGAATCTTTACCTGTAACTAGTGAAGGTTTGGTCAAACTGTGCGAAAAATTAAAGAGTGACAAAGCTTCTAAGAGAAAATTAAAGAAAGATACTCATGAAGATACTGTTATTACTCCCAACCAATTAAGGAAGGAATTGGGAAAAATTGGTGCTGACGAACTTTTAGAGTCTGCTGGTTTTTTACCTGCTGAAACTCAAAGTATCCGTGTGACTCCGGAAAGATTTTTTCACGTTGGTCAGATAGTTGCATTGCTTGAACTTTTGGAATTTGAAGACTTGCTGTCTACAACTCAGGAGTTTTTGACAATTGCTGGTAATAAACTAACTATTGCTAGTACGAAGTTGTTTAGTGATTCACCCCTGGATGAAGATGCTTTAAACGCATTGATCGAAAAACTTTGGGAACCTCATCCGACATTAGGTTTAAAGTTAAAAATGCGGGTGATTAAAAAACTCGAAGCAGCTCAAAAAAATTTGCATAATGGTGGTAAAAATAAATTTAGCCGTAAAGAAGCGATCGCGCTATTTCTGAGTATTTTAATTAAGGAGAGAACATCACATGATACTTCGCTTCATGCCAGAATTAAAAAGCTGGAATTTCAGACTTTATCTCGCTCGATTGACTATACAGACGAATACCATGACGTTTATTCTTTCTTGGAAGAAATTGCGTTCAATGCTGAGTACAAGCTGCAAACTCCCGGTTTATCGCTCCAAGAAGCCTCAAAAACCCGAATTTTAGATTCCCTTCAACCCGTGGTGATGGCGATCGCGACCTGTAGTTTCGGTGATGATAGCGATAACCCCGAACCTCTGGAATGGATATATACATCTAGCAACACTATGGTGGAAAACGCGATTAGTGCTTGTACTTTAAATATGGGTTTGAAGGAAGATACTTTACTAACGATATCTACAAATACTCTTGATAGCAACATCCATTCTTTAGTGGAAACAACGGTAATTTTGGGAGATAAACAACAGTATCAAGGTATTTGGGTCGGTCGAGATTCAATGATTGTGATGTTGCAAGCAATTGTTTGTGCTGTAAAACAATGGTTTGGGGATAAGAATCGCAATAATGAAATTGATAGTGAGATATATATATCAGCTTGTCGGAATCTTTCGGAGTTGAGAAAGCGACTTTCTATAGTTAGAAAAGCGTTTCACAACTTTCAATTTTTAGATGAAAGGTGTCAGCTATCGGAAATCAAGAAAATTGCTGAAGAAGCTAAAAAGCATTTTTCAGATATTCCCCCAAAAGATATTTACTTTACCTATCGTCTCACTTTTTACCGTTTTTACTGTTTAGCAAAGCGATTGGAATTAAGACTATCAATTTTTCAAGGTAATGTGATTAATGCCAAATATTTGATCGAAGAGCTTAAAGAAGCGATTGAGAAGATTGATTTTCAGCTACAGGTAAATAAAAATGAAATTTCCCCCATCGAAGCCTTAATCCGTTCGGAAATTTATTTATACGAACTTTCTTGCGGTCAAAATCCAGAATTTTTTCAAGATAATTGCACAAATAACTGGTTAGAGTTAAAGGAATGGAAGTATCGAATTAGAGGTGCGATCAACACAAACTCTTATTATAAAGATGCTGGTCTAGATGTGTATGAATCATTATCAGAGATTCATGGTAATGCAGCTAGAATATATTTTTATATTTCCCAGAATAGAAAAACTTTAGAACAAGCCGCAGACAACTTTCTCAAAGCTGCATATTACGCATTACGTATTGGCTTGATTCAGCGTGTAGCGAGATGGATAGCCTTAGCAGGAAGAGTTTGGGTAAGATTGGGAGACAGTAAATTATCTTTACAGGCTTTAAAGTTATCAGAAAAACTAGCCAAAACTGATTTAACTACAGGTCACAGCCATAATTTTTGCCAAGCAGTCCTCTCGGAAACAAGCTTGCTTAAAGGTGAATATCTACTATTAATTGAAGATAATGCTGTTGCCGCATTAGATGATTTTATCCAAGCCCTTAAAGGCTCCACATATCTTGGTTTAAATCGGCGCATTTGCGACTCGCTATTTAACATATCGAGATGCTCAGAAAAACTCGGTCATTTAAGTATTAAAGAAGGATTAAACAGAGTATTTCCAGAAGCAGAAAAATTAGTTGAAGTAAACAAAAAGAAACTCAATCCTATCAGTAATAATACTTCAGAAAAGGTTTTAGATTTACTTTGCGATTTATACAGTAGGGAAGACAATCCGACTTGGTTTCAAGTAAGAGATGAATTTTCGACTCTTGCAGCCGAAATATGGCAAAGATGGCATCAAGATACATCCCAACCAGGAGTGGAAACCACACATCCGATTGCTGAAAGAATTAAAAATGAAACTTGGCTGTCTCAGATTGATTAAACTGATATTTCGCACGATTCTTAATCAGAAAGGGCCGGAGTAAAAATTTCTGGTTGTCAGACTGAGTATGAAAACTAGGACTTGCAGTCTCTACTTCCGATTATTCAAACTGGTGCAAAATATGAATTAAATTATGGAAAATAACGCCGACTCCTCCCTCGATCGCGCTATACCTAATTTTATCTTGCTCAAAAAAGGTTTATCATACCCGATATAAGGAATGTGGGGTACAAAAATTACTGGAATTTTTGTTGCAATTTAATAATTTATTTATTGCGAAACCAGCGTTAAGGAGAAAATAACTAGTGGAGGGTCGGCAAAGCATCACGATATTGATGGCTGATGATGATGATGATGACTGTATGTTAGCTCGCGAAGCCTTAGCAGAAAGTAGTTTTCAGCACGAACTGCATATTGTTAAGGATGGTGAAGAATTGATGGATTACTTGTTTCAACGTGAAAAATATGCAAACCCAAAAAATGCACCACTTCCAGCTTTGATTCTATTAGATTTAAATATGCCTAAAAAAGATGGTCGTGAAGCACTCGTGGAAATTAAAGCAAACCCTACCTTTAAACACATTCCCGTTATAGTGCTGACAACCTCGAAAGCAGAAGAAGACATTCAACTTTCCTATTCTTTGGGCGCGAATTCTTTTATTATTAAACCAGTAACCTTCGCCTCTTTAGTTGAAGTGATGAAAACCATAGGAAAGTACTGGTTTGATATTGTAGAACTACCGTACTAAATGGTGGAGAGTAAATTATGCATAGCAATCCCATTCAAGTTTTGCTAGTAGATGATGATGAAGATGATTATATTTTAATTCGCGATTGGCTAAGTGAATTTCAATTAGGTAGCTGCGAATTAGAATGGTTAGATAACTATCAAATAGCAAAAGATGTCATAATTTGTAACCGACATGATATTTATCTATTTGATTATCGCTTGGGGGCAGAAAATGGATTAGGACTATTACGCTTTGCTATTGAATGTGGATGTTCTTCCCCGATGATTTTGCTTACTGGTAAGGGAGATATAGACATAGATATTGAAGCGATGAAAGCGGGTGCAGCAGATTATTTAGAGAAGAGTCAGTTGAATGCACCTTTATTAGAACGTTCAATTCGTTACGCTTTAGAAAGGAAGCAAACCGAACAAAAAATCCGCGAACAAGCAGCACTACTTGATGTTGCCACAGATGCAATCTTTGTACAAGATTTAGATCACAAAATATTATATTGGAATAAAGCAGCCGAACGTCTTTATGGTTGTCACAAAAGTGAAGCTATTGGGAAAAAAACAGCAGAACTTTGGCAAGAAAAAAAAATATCGCAAATACAATCGGCTTTTAACACTTTAATAAAAAATGGTTCGTGGGAAGGGGAACTCGATCAAACAACAAAAATTGGCAAAAACATCACTGTTGAAAGTCGCTGGACGCGATTAAAAGAGTTTGAGAATAAAGCACAATCTATCTTAGTTGTTAATACCGATATTACCCAGAAAAAACTATTAGAATCACAATTTTTTCGCGCTCAGAGATTGGAGAGTATCGGCACATTAGCTAGCGGTATCGCTCACGACCTTAACAACGTACTGGCACCGATTTTAATGACAGCACAACTATTAGAAACACAACTGCATGATGAGCGAAGTAAACGACTTTTACCAATATTAATTAATAATGCCAAGCGCGGAGCAAACTTAGTAAAACAAGTATTAGCTTTTACCCGTGGAGTAGAAGGCGATCGCACTTTACTACAACCAAAGCATTTAATTAATGAGATTAAACAAGTTGTTAAAGAAACATTTCCTAAAATAATTCAAGTCTCCGACGAAATACCGCAAAATCTCTGGATGATTTCTGGAGATGCAACTCAACTGCATCAAGTAATGATGAATTTATGTGTTAATGCTCGCGATGCAATGCCAAATGGTGGTAAATTAACGATTTCTGCGACAAATTTTGTTGTAGATAAAAATTATGCTCAAATGCATCTTGATGCGAAACTGGGTTCTTACATAATGATTTCTATAGCCGATACTGGAATTGGTATTTTTCCCACAATATTAGATAGAGTTTTTGAACCATTTTTTACAACCAAAGAACTTGGAAAAGGTACCGGATTAGGTCTTTCGACAGTACTTGGGATTGTTAAAAGTCACGGTGGATTTATTAACGTCCAAAGCGAGGTTAATAAAGGAAGTAATTTTCAAGTATTTTTACCAGCACAAGAAGTAAAAGAAACTCCAGAAATAGTAGAGTTAGATTTACCATTGGGTGCAGGAGAATTAATTTTGGTTGTAGATGACGAAGATTCTATTCGAGATAT
Source organism: Rivularia sp. UHCC 0363 (assembly GCF_034931125.1). Taxonomy (NCBI): domain Bacteria; kingdom Bacillati; phylum Cyanobacteriota; class Cyanophyceae; order Nostocales; family Rivulariaceae; genus Rivularia; species Rivularia sp. UHCC 0363. The sequence goes on from NZ_JAYGHM010000018.1 coordinate 8,264, forward strand.
TACAAAAACTTCATTAGAAAGCTATAATTACAAAGCAATAACAGCAAGCGATGGCATTGAGGCGATCGCCTTATATGCAGAATATAGAGATGAAATATCCGTTGTGTTAACAGATATAGTTATGCCAGCAATGGATGGATTAACAACTATCCGCACGTTACAAAAAATTAATCCTCAAGTCAAAATTATTGCTGTTAGCGGACTAGTTTCTAATGATAAAGTGAATGCAATTAGCGATATCGGCATCAAAGCTTTTTTATCCAAACCTTACACTGCGAAGCAATTGTTACAAACTATTGGTGATGTTAAAACTGAGAATTAACAGTTATCAATTATCAGTTTTTTATTCCCCATTCCCTATTCCCCATTCCCTATTCCCTATTCCCTATTATGATTGATCGGCGTTCAGAAGTCTTAGCAGCAAATGAAGCATTCTATCGTGCTTTTGAGAAGAAAGACATTGATGCAATGAGTCAAGTATGGTCTCAAGGAACTAGTAGTCTTTGCGTTCATCCGGGATGGAGTATACTTCGAGGTTGGAAACAGGTCAGCGATTCCTGGGTAAATATTTTTAAAAATACTCCTTATATTGAGATTAATACTGATATCATTTCTACGGAAATTCGAGGAGATATTGCTTACATTGTGCTAGTTGAAAATGTAATGCAAGTCATCAAAGGTTCAAGAGTAGAAGCCGAGTCTTTAGCTACGAATGTATTTGAATTACTTGGTGGTAAATGGTATCTGGTTCATCATCATGGAAGTCCGGTGATGGGTAATAGATAAAAAGAGTTAGTACCACCGGAGTTATTAATCAGTGTCATCCATTTAATCCGCGTTCGGAGTTAAGTACGTTGATAATTTCCCAGATACTAATCCTCAATCAACTCGACTCCATCTTTCCCGTCAGTTTCTTGTAAATAAACCTTGACAATTTCTTCTGCTGCGGTTGGTAACTGCTTACCAATAAAATCCGGGTGAATTGGTACTTGACGATGACCTCTATCTACTAAAACAGCTAAACGAATTACTTCGGGTCTACCATATTCGTTGACAGCATTCAAAGCAGCACGAGCCGTTCTTCCTTTGAATATGACATCATCTACAAGTACGACGGTTTTCCCTGTCAAATCGAAAGGTATATTAGTTTTGAAGGGTGTTCTCAATCCAATTTGATCTAGATCATCGCGATAAAATGTAATATCTAAAGCACCTACCGCAACTTTTACGTTTTCAAGTCCTTCAATCTGACTTGCTAATAAATTCGCTAACGGCACTCCTCTCGTATAAATACCGACAAGTACTAATTTGGATAAATCGCGGGTTCTTTCGACTATTTCAGAAGCGAGTCTTCTTAAGGTACGAGGAAGTTCTTCTGCTGAAAGTATTTTAACTACTTTGAGGGACACACTCATAAACCGATATTATTGAGTCATTAATTATACGAAATTTTTTTGAGCAGTTAGTTAATCCAGAATGCATGGAACCAAGGCTTAAAGTAAATATCCCATACTTAAAACATACTTAAAACTTAATTTTCGTGACATTCCGTTTAATTGGAGGCAACTCCAACCCTAATTTTCTACACTTATCATTACCTGTTTATTGCGAATAAGAGTAGAGATGCAGCTCCCCCCAACCACAGCAAAAAGGAATATCGAGTTAGTTGTAAAGCAGTTTTAATAGAATTTATTGTAATCGGATAAATCGCATTTCCGAGTAAAGGTTTTACTTTCGCTACTCCACGGTACCAATTAATACCCCCCATTTGTACATCTAAAATTGCCGCATAAGCGCATTCACTCCAACCAGAATTAGGACTTGAATCTTTGGGTGCATCTCGCTGACAAATTTTAATTACCTTTAAAGGTTTACCAGATAGTAAAGCTAGAGTTATAACTGTTAATCGACAAGGAAACCAAGTTAAACAATCTTCCAAACGTGCGCTAAACCATCCTAAATAAATAAATGGAACTTCACGATAACCAATCATAGAATCAAGAGTACTGCTAGCCTTATATGCTAAAGCAAAAGTCGCAGGTCCAGTGAATGGTACAAAAGCACCAAGTACGGCATAAAAAAGAGGAGCCATTACTCCATCAGTAGCGTTTTCTGTTACTGTTTCTAATACTGCGCGTAAAATTTCCAAGGAAGTTAAATTTTGCGTGTCTCGACCAACAAAATTACTGAGAATCGAACGAGCTTCTTTAATGTTTCCTGCTTTTAAAGGTTTGATTACTGTTTCGGCTGCTGTTCTTAAACTTTTGAGCGCAAAGCAACTAGCTAGTAAAATACTTTCTACTAAAATTTCCAGTATTGGATGAACCAACCCAGCACATCGTATTATTAACCAACCAACTACACCGCTACCTATTACTAAAAGTACGGTCAGTGCTATTCCAGCTAAACGTTGTGTCAAAGAATGATGACAATATTTAAGAGCTAATTTAGTTAAGCGAGAAATGAACCAGCCCATTACTTGTACGGGATGAATCCAATTCCAGGGGTCGCCGATTAAATAATCTAAACTAGCAGCAAGGATTAAGACAGCACAAGAAGATGTCAAAATTTTTATGGATGAATATTCCGTTAAGTCAATATAGCTGTAATAAACGGTAAATAATTTTCATAGAATAAATGATGTTTGACAATTAAACCACAAAACTAGCTTCTTCTCCCAAAGAGGCTTGCCAACTGCGAGCATCGTAATAAAGGTCTGCCAAAGTAATACTGTATAACGATTCTTTGAGCTTTTGAGATAGTCGATGCCAAAGACTAAAAGTTACCCAATCAACAGAAGCTTGAGGTGAAGCATTATGGTGAGGAAGAGGTTCAATTGTTTCTCCGACTGCTTCTAAAATTTCTCCTAAAGATATGAGGAGTGGTTCTCGTGCTAATTGGTATCCACCATCTTTACCCCGAATTGATTTTACCAATCCAGCACGACGCATTTCTATTAGCAGTTTTTCTAGATAAGGAGCGGGAATATTTTGACGACCTGCAATAACCCTAGTTGAAAATGGGCCGTAATTTTGCTGCAAGCTCAAATCTACTAACGCTTTTACACTATAGTGTCCTTTTGTGGTAAGTTTCATGCCAATTTTGCGACGTTTAATGTTCTACTTGTTGAATGTCCACGCTTATGTGCTTATCAAACTACTTTTTAGTATCAAAGGAAGGTAAGAGAAAAATATTTACCTGAAGATTTTAAGAAAATTTAGATAAATATAGTGTAACAGTATAAAGTATGATATACCGTTTGGAGCTAGAGTTAACACTATCTATCTAACAAAAAATTGATTATATAGATGTCATCACTGGCTTAATTTCTTTAATAGCATCAATAATCGCAAATAATCTACATGGTCAAAACATATTGTTGTCTAATGTTGTCTAATAAAAAAAAATAAAAATCATCGATCAACCTGTTCTTAATAGCTCAACTTCAGTTAAAATGAAATCGATTCCACCACACCCATCGTTCATTTTCGATTTAAGTTGATGGCTAAACAGAAAAAAATTGACCCCCTAGTCGGCGAAGATCTACTTAAGAAAGTTAAGGAGCTTGAAAATATAAGCAAGGAAGATAAAGCCAAGCAGTGCGGCTACTATACCGTTACTAAAAATGGTATAGAGCGCGTTAACATGATGAAATTCTTGAATGCCCTAATTGATGCTGAGGGGATTCAGTTGGATAGCACTTCTGGTGCTAACGGACGTGGAGGACGCAGTGCTAGCTATAGAATTAGCGTGCAGTCTAATGGTAATTTATTGATTGGTTCGGCTTATACAAAACAAATGGGTCTTGAACCAGGAGATGAATTTATCATTACTTTAGGCAAAAAGCACATTCGTCTCAAACAAGTCGATCCAGAAGATTTAGAAGAAGCTGAAGAAGAATAAGCTCCTTTTTTTGTCATTCTATAATCAACATTCATGTAGTTGGTTATTCGATGGAGATTTTGACATCAGTAGATCACAAAAAATGCCAGTCACCTCCGTTGAGGGGACTGACCCTCCATCCAAATGATTAAGGCTGAATATATCTGTTGATGGCTTCTATCGAGAGATAATCGTCAAGTAGGGAAGTTTAAACCACCAAACTTATAAACTTAAAAATCAGCCAAGAGTAAATCTGAATGCACTCATTATCGGTTTACTCCTGGTTGATACAGTGCGGTGGAGTGGTAAATTAGGCTCCCGTTTAAAAGTACATTTTTTCCTATCTATATAAACTAATAGTTCCAATAATCAAACCGGATTCCTATATCAATTAGCGAATAATATTAAAAGCAATATAGATGCACGGGAAAATAGTTGGGTAAATGTGATGAATCTGTTAAGTGAATTACTTAGGGGTTATTAAGTCTTTTAATTAATATTGCTTTTCATTGTTTGCTGTTTGTGATTCCAGACTGTTAATTCAGGATTGATTTGTACGGCTTTAACCATATTTATGAAACGAAACTTGAAATTTAGTTAAAGATTTGAGCTTAAATTATCTTTATAGTGTTGAAAAAAGCCTAATTTGAAAAAAAGTCAGCGTTTAAGTTACTTTCAATCTAAAATTTGCAGGGATTTTCCATAGCTAATGCGATCGCTTTACAAAGCTTTGGTAAAAAAACCTGTATTTGCTCAGAATTTTTGTGGAGGAGATGCTTAAATAGTAAACAGTAGGTAACTAAATAGGGTTACAAGCTTATAGCAGTAAGCTTTGCCGGTTATCGTGCAAACTAATTTGGTTTGGTAAGCGATAGGCACTAAAAAATATCAAAATATACAGGTCGGGAAATGTAGCATCCTACACATTCGCTCTTATTAAAACAAAATTAATCGACAATTGCTTGATTCAAAATCTAAAATAGGCAAGGTCGGATTTATTCAAATATAGCTATACTCGTGTTGCAGCCAGAAAAATATCCTTAACCAAAGGATTTTTATGTATCGCGTGTTGCTTATGTTTAACCATACTCCGGTAATGTAAGCGCAAATTTATCAGTTATATCAGTTCTTATACAGCGAGTAAATAGAATAAGCGGACGAGGTAGATGAATACACACACCTTTGATAATCATTACGTTACTTGCCCCATTTGCCAAAAAAATCCTACGGCGAAAGGTCGAAAAAGTTGTGCCGGATTATACAATTGCCCCTACTGTCAGGAAAGGCTGGTAGTATGTCGTAGTGGTAATTTTGTGCGAGACCCGTTTCCCTTAAAGCAAATTACTCTTTCTTCTGTACTACGTCGTCAAAGCCGACCTGTAGCACGAATTTTACGAGATTTTGTATTTTTTAAACATCCTTTGATTGCTTTTATATTAGGTAGCGCTATTATACTAGGCATAATTACTGTTACTCAAACTAATACTGCCCATAAAGATATTCAAAAGCTTTCTAATGTAGAGAAAATTTCTGATATAGAAGAAAAATAAACAATAAAGTTATTGATATTTATATATAAGACTGGTTCATTTGGTCAACAAACAAAGCTAAAACTAGTACACGGGTAAAGAGCATATAAAGAAAACTGATTTTATAGTTTTTTGAGTAAGTTTGAATGCTAGTGCTATTTCCCCCGAACTTTACTAGTACTCCACCACCTTAATTTTGCGGGGTAAAACATTCGTAGTGCGACCATCTTGGTCGCTCGTTACAATTAGCGAGCGGGACGCTTGGGCTTCCCTGCGGGAACACCTTGCGGTGAACGCACACGCTGGTTGCTTTTAGCTCGCTGGTTGTAACGAGCGAGCTAAAAGCTCCTTGGTGTCAATAAGATCGCGGGACGCTTCCTGGTGTCAATAAAATCGCGGCACGCTCGCACTATTACAAACCGGCTCCTTCCTAATCAATAAGACCGATCAAAACAACATTCAAATATGCTCTATCCTCCTTGTTGAGGAGTTGGGGGATCGATTAACTGAACTATCACTTTTTCACGGGGATAGTTTTTTTTGTGACTAAAGTCCAATCTCCTTGTTTGGCTATTTCTTCTACCGAATCTAATGGCAAAGTCTTTAAAGTATTTTCGTTAAGTAAGAAATAAGGTTTTTTGTCATGCTGCCAATAATATTTCAAGTCATCTGGAGAAGCGGGTTTGATAGTACCATCGCTGTAAAAATCTAATGATGGACGATGGTTGGTTGAAGAAATGTAAATTGGGGAGGCTCCTGGATTTGCTTGAGCTACCATTTGGACTACGGGTTTGACTGCGTAGTCTTCATTGAGTTCCCATACCCAGTAATTAGACTTGACGAATAATAGTAAAGATACATAAGTTCCCCATAAAAGAACTTTGATAAATTGTCTGTCACCTCTTTGCGCTCTCAAAGCTGCTATTGCCATTGTCACGCTCAAAGAAGCGAAAATCAGCTGTAATTCCGATGAAGGTGTGGGACTCCAACTGTAGTAAGTGCTAGCACCTGCGGAAACTACAGCTAAAAGGCTTAACATTACTAACCAAAATCTAGGTATTGGAGTCAATAAAGGTAAATTTTCTACTTCACCTAGTTTTGCTCCAATTGCTAAAGCGATGCTGGGATAAATCGGAAATACGTACCAGGGAAGCTTAGTTCCCATTACAGAAATAGCGATTAGATAAACACAAAACCAAACTAATACAAGTTTTGCCCAACTGAGATTGCGATTTTCCCAAGTAAGACGTAGAGAAGCTGGCAAAAAAATCAACCAGGGAAATGTATATTTACAAATTTCTAATAAATAATACCAAGGAGGACCTTTATGTCCTTCAACGGAAGTCCAAATACGGCTAAGAGATTGATTAACCATTCCCTTATTCGTGAAAGCATCACCGTAATTCCACCACTGCATACCGTACCAAAAAGCAACCGGCGCAACACCGATAAACATTCCGATCCACATATACTTACTGCGAAGCAATCGTGGTGTATCCCAAAACAGAAATATCATTGCCACAGCGCCTAACAAAACACCTAAAATGCTTTTAGTTAGACAAATTAGCGCAAAACCAATACCTACCCCCAAGCAATAGCGTAAATCGCGGCGCGATCGCAATACGCATAACAGCATCACCATAAAGAAAAAAACCGCAGCACCATCTAACATAGCCAGTCTTCCGTGACGTACTACTGGCAACATTGTGAGATAAACTAAAGCGCTGTAAATAGCACAAATCCGTTGATGAAATATTTCTCTGCCAATACTATACAAAAAAGGTACTGTAAGAGCTGTTAAAATTGCACCTGGTAAACGTGTAGTCCACTCGTTTACACCTCCAATAGAATAAGCCCAAGCAATCATCAAATGCATTAATGGCGGCTTATTGTGATAAGGCTGACCTCCAAGTGTGGGGAAAAGCCATCGCATTTCGCTAGCCGAGCCTCGTCTCAATTCCCGTGCAACCTGTGCAATCGTGCCTTCGTCCCAGTCTCGCAGGGGTAAAATCCCGAGATTGATAGTAAAAAGTATGACTGCGGCTATCAGTAGTATTACTATCCAGATTCTATCTACCCGTTTGTCAATACTACGATACTGTTTTTCAACACGACCCCAAATAAAGCTTCCTTTTTGCATAATAAGCGGAAAAAATCAATCGTTTTAAAAACTGCTTAATAAAAGCGGATACCTTGACAGAATGTCTAATGATAACATTAGTGAAAAACTACCATCTTTTTATTATCTCGTTAAATCTAGTTTATTCATGTTTTTTTAATTGATTTTTGTTTTTTTTATCAAAAAAAAAGAATCGGGGAACTTTTAAAAAATATTTAGATAAACTTAATTATTATTTACCGATAAAAAATAACACCGAAACTTACCAACATTAATCACTCAATTCTATGAGAGGAAAATAGGATGAATCTACCTTTTATCTTAGATATTGCTTTAGGTTTAATATTTACTTATTTGATTTTAAGTTTGTTGGCCTCCGAGATACAAGAATTAATTGCCACATTGTTACAATGGCGTGCTGTACATCTCAGAAAATCTATTGAAATTTTGCTCGCGGGTGGTGTTAGTAATTCTGAAGAAGCCAAGATAATTCAATTAGTAAATCAAATTTATAACAATCCTTTGGTTAGAAATATTAATCAAGAAGCAAAAGGGTTTTTAGCGACTTTACCTAGAAAAGCGACTTGGGCTGTTGGAACATTTACTCGTCCGCTAACAGCAGCAAGTATTAAAACAAATAAAAACGAAACTGTTTTTGGTGATGATAAACGTAGCGGACCATCTTATATTCCTGCCGATATTTACGCAACTACTTTGATGGAAACCTTGCAGATTCCTGATTTTTCTCAAAAACTATCAGAATCAAGGCTAGAAAAATTTAAAACCGAAAGATTAGCGGAAATACAAAATATCTTATTTAGTTTAGAAGGGCAAGTTCAAGGTGATGATAAATTTACTAGTTTCTTAAGTAAAATTTATCAAGAATTTGCCGAAATGCAAGCTGATTTTGAGCAAATCCTGTGGAACTATAATCAAAAAAAAGCTAGCTTGAATACCAGCATTAGTCGCATGGCAGAAAGTATAGATAGATATATAGATACTTTCCAAACAGAAGTTCCAGAAAGCGAAGATTCTACTAAAGCTTTACGAAAGCTAAAATTTTTAAGACAAGATATGTTTGCTTCTGAGGAACGAGCAATTACTTTAGGAGGTTTGCAACCGAATGTTGGTGAAATCGTTCAATTAATGAAAAAAGGTAGTGCGGTTTACAACGAATTTGAAGCAGCAATTAAAGATAAAGATAGTCAAACTTATCAAAATTTTCAGCAATTAACTGGAGTTTTACCACAATCCATAACCGAGAATTTAACTGTTTTAGCTCATCGAACCCAAGCAAGAGTTAAATCTACAGAATCGGAGATTAATGTATTAAGACAAGAAATGGAAAACACTTTTAATAGTTCTATGGAAAGAGCTAGTGGAGTTTACAAACGGAATGCTAAAGGAGTCGCGATATTAATTGGTATTACTATAGCTGTAGCAGCAAACGCCGACGCATTTCATATGATAAGTAGACTTTCTACAGATTCAGCCTTACGGGATACAATTGTAAATAATGCCGGACAGATAGTAGTCCGAAATCAAGAAAATTTGAAATATGTAGATATAGGAACCCTGAGAAGCCAAACAGAAGAAGCTTTATCAGATATATCCTTACCTATTGGCTGGACTGAAGTTAACGTTAGACAGCAAATTGGTATAGTTCCATCACGCAACGCTGGTCTGATGTCCTTTCTGAGATTTGCGAGAGCAATTCCCGGTTGGATTATCAGCGGTATCGCGATCGCAATGGGTGCCCCTTTTTGGTTCGATTTAATTAGTAAAATTACCAACGTCCGCAATACTGGGAAAAAACCGTAAGGAGAGATCGGGGGACAAGGGGACGAGGAGTTTATATTGTATTAATAATTATTGTTGAGTGTTTACTGCTCACTGTTGACTGATAACTGTTCAAAAGATAAAGATAATTCGTAAATTCCAACTTTTATCTTGACGAATAATTTCAATTTGACGAATAAATTCTCGAAAGTAAAATCTTCGTTCTGTTTCTGATAAGTCTAACCAGAATTGCGGGATGGAAACGGCTTGAGCAACGGAACGTAAATTTACCGGGGGCAAAATTGCTAGTTGTGCTTGGAGAGTAGATATCTCGATGCGGAGTTTATAAGCTCTGATTTTGCCAGTTTCTGCATCCAAGATACCAGTTTCTACTAAAGCCGGTATTTGTTCTAGTATTTTTTGTTGACGAATGATCGCTTCAGTTAAATTATTTTTTACCTCATCTAATTGAGTAAAATTCATTTTTTCTACTGCTTGAGGTAAGTCATGACAAACTGTTTCAATTGTATTTTGTAATACTTGTTGGTAAGAAATAGCACGACATTTGGGATTTTGAGAACAGTTGATAGGACGTAAATAAAGATACTCTTTTTTTTGTCGGTGAAGAGTAACGCGAGTAACACTCATATGCGATCGACATTGGCTACATACAACCAAACCCGCTAACGAACGGGATGCACTTGCGGTACGAGACGGTAAACGATTGTTACGGCGCAAAATTCGGTCAATTTGGGCTGCTTCTTCACGAGAAATGATTGCATTGTGGGTATCGCGGATAATTTCTCCGTTTCGGTAAGCGGTATCACCCCGATATACGGGGTTAGATAACCAACGTCTTCCGGTGGTAGCTGAGATTTTTTTACTGTATTTTTTCGCTAAATGTCGTACAGCCCCACGCAGCGAACCGTAGAGCAAAAAGTTATCAAAAAATTCTTTGATTACCGGCGAAGTACTGCGGTCAATGGTATATTTTGCTTTACCGCGACGGTAGCCGTAGGGAGCTTTCCCGGGTGGTGGTGCAGCATCCAAACGATTGCGGGCGTATCCTTGTCGGATGCGACGACTGCGTTTTTGCTGCTGAATTTCGTTTAAAAGTTTAAGTAAATTAGCGTGTGTATTAGTAGCTTTTATTGCGGAATTATAATTTTGTTCTACTGCAATAAGGGTGATTCCCATCGTTTCAAATTGGGCAAGATGCGATGTTATTTGCTCAACCGAATCCCCCAACTCTTCCAAACGTCGGATGAAAATGCGATCGGGTGGATTTACTTGACAATCTTTGAATAATTGCTCTAGTTCTGACCTTTGACCCAAATCTTGGTAAATTCGATCCACCTCCCAATCTAAAGCAGGTTCGGGAGTTTCTTCTAATAATGGGTCGCTGTAAGTATATGCGAACTTCATTCAAACAGTTATCAGTGAACAGTTATCAGTTAACAGTGAGTAGGGAATAAGAAGTTAATTATTCTTCTCCCCATCTCCCCATCTCCCCATCTCCCCCTCTCCCCCTCTCTTTACTACTGCTCACTCAATTCGATAATATTCCCATCTGGATCTTGGGTGAATAAAGCTCGACGACCGGAAGCACTTGGTTGAATCGGACAGTTATAATTTAATAACCGCTCTTTAGCGGCATCTAAGTCGGAAACTGAAAAAGCAATATGGGGGTTGCGTCCCCATTTTTCGTTTTGAGGATGGTTGGGAAGTGAAGATGCAACTATCAGGTGTAATTGATATTCACCGACTTGATACCAACTACCTGGGAAATTTCGCGACCGCTCTACACTTTTAGATAATTTTAGTACTTCTCCATAAAATTGTTCGGCGCGGTTTAGGTCTGTAACGAGAATCGCTACGTGCAAACATTGAGTAATTTGCATTTTGAATAATGTAGTTGTAAAGCTGTTATGAGTTTAATGTACATGAATCTGGAAGATAAGAGGATAAGGAGATGGGGAGAATAACCTTTAACCTTATTTACTCATAGTTGACAGAAAATCAAAATCTACCGACATAAAATTATTTTGATATTTGTAAAGAATAATTGAGGTGGGTGATGAATGCACAATTAGCAGTTAATGAAATTCATACTATGCGGGGGGTATTGCATGATTTTCCACCGGGAGTACACGCATTAGATGAATTAGAAAGACACAAGGGAAATATCTCGACAGCTTTTGAAGATTTATGGGTAGAAAGAAACGGAGCAGTAACTTTACCAGAGAAAAAATCTTTATGGCAAACTAGTTTGAAAGTTTTGCGGAACGAACTTTGCGGTGATGATGGTTTCCGCGCTCAAGTTAAAGAATACAGTAGAAATCCAGCTAGTACGCCTTTACTTACGGGATTAATTGTTTATTTGGTGGGAATATCTGGATTACCAATTGACCCTGCGATCGCGACTGTGATTGTTCTTTATATTTTAAAAATCGGACTTAATATTTTTTGCGAGTATACGGAAATTAATGAATCAAAGACTTAAAAAACAATGGCTTAATTTAATTTTGATTGCTGTAGTATCTGCCTTATTTATAAGTATTATCTCTACAGCCTTTAGTATTTATGTTTACGCTAATGAAACTAATAATCCTAAAGCTGATACTGCAATTGTTTTAGGAGCCGCTGTTTGGGGTAACGAACCATCTCCTGTTTTTCGAGAACGAATTAATCATGCAGTTAATCTTTATCAAAATGGTGATATCCGCAATATTATTTTTACAGGTGGTGTTGGTGAAAGTAATGAACCGGCTGAAGCTATTATTGGTAAACGTTATGCTGTGAAAAAGGGAGTAAAAGAAACAGATATTTTTGTTGAAACTGAATCTAAAACTACGAGACAAAATTTGCTCAATGCGCGAAAAGTTGCGATTGAAAATCGATTAAGTAAAGGTAAGTTTTTAATTGTTAGCGACCCTTTACACCTTAAACGGGCTGTATTAATGGCACAAGATTTAGGAATAGATGCATATGCTGCCGCTACACCAACTACTCGCTACCGCAGCTTCAAAAGTAAATTTGAATTTCTAATGCGAGAAACTTATTTTTATTTGATATATTCATTATTTAAGATTTAATTAGAATCCTTGCATTTCTACTAATTCAATACATAAATCGTTAATCTGTTCTAAATCTGGTTTGTTGGGTAAAGCTGACTCTTGATAAACTGTTTCCATTTCGGCTACTAAATCTTCTGCCATTTTCATTAATTGTTCGTAGGAATATTCGCCGTTAAGAATTGCTTTGAGATCTGCTGCATCACCGACTTTCCTTCTATCTACAATTAATTCTTGAGTACGCAATATTTCTAAACCACTACGCAATAATCTAACGCAGTGCATCCCGTGTTTTAAGTCGTAACCGGAAGCTTTTTCTGTTTCTGCTCTTTGAGGATTGCGATTTTTTTGCCACGATTGATAAGCTTGCCATTCTCTCAATGCATTATGATATTTTTGACTTCTTTGCAGCAATCGAATAAAATCTTTACGGCTGTTAGTAAATTGCTGTGTTTTTTCCAAAATCTCATCTGGTAACGGATATTGTTTTAACATCCCTTTAAAGTCGATATCCGCTGTCAATAATTTATAAAGCTGTTCTGATTCTTCTAAAAATTCAATCTTACCTCTAATTAAAAGATAGAGATATTCTAGAAAAGCGTTTAATTCTTCTTTTATAAGGGGTGTTTCGTTTTCTATGTCAAAATCTGATGGTAATGGCTTCGATTGCGGAGGATTTAATAACCATTTACGGTGGGTTTCTATTTTTTTGATTTGAGCAAAAGCATAACCAGAATAAGTATGTTTAACTTTTTTACTCAAAAATAATTTTCGATGATTAATTAAATGCTGTCCAACTGGTGTTAAAACAGGATATTCACTCAGCCACAATAATTCTAAAACATTGGGATTTGCTCCTGCTAATAACTGAATAACTTTTCTTAATTCATAAATAACAGTATCTTCGCTGTTATCTAAAAAAGAATGCATTCCTGGCTCATTCCAACCGTTATCTTTTTGCTCGATACCCTTATCAAATCCAAGATAATAATTTTTGGGGGCAATAAATACACCCCTCCAATCGTAATCGGAATCAGGACGGTTTAATCCGTAACCGTGACTCCCCGCTAATCCGACAAATATTGTTCTCGCTTCTACTTCGATTCTTTTCATATTTAATTACGAATATATTTAATTAATAATTATTTTTCAGTTATATATCTGAAATTGCTGAAAGTGCTAGGGATAATTCACGGTTTATTCTGTAAAACACCAAGATATCAATATTATTAGTAGCTTAACGTTAGAATGAAGCGAAAATTGGGAATCCTTTAATTGTAACTGCTTTTATTTGCATACTACTAATATCAAAGGATACCGAAATATGCCAGTTAAAAACTTTGACCATACCACAGAATCATTACAAGATTTATTGCAGACTGTTAAAAAAGGTAAAACTCAGCTACCTGATTTCCAACGTGCTTGGGTTTGGAGTGACGAGCAAATATGCAGTATTTTAGCTAGTATTTCGCTTTCATATCCGGTTGGTGTAGTCATGATGCTGCAAACTGGGAATGATAACGTTCGCTTTCAGGAGCGTTTAATTGAAGGTGTGACGTTAAAAGATTCTATTAAACCAGAACGACTTATTTTAGATGGACAGCAACGTATTACTTCTCTTTTTCAATCATTACTTTTAAATCAGCCAGCAAAAACTAAAGATGCACGAGGTAAAGAAATTAAACGCTGGTACTATATTGATATAGAAAAAGCATTAAATCCGAGTTTTGACCGAGAGTCAGCAGTCATTAGCTTACCAGAAAATAAAATTATTCATAGTTTTGGCAAAGAGGTTTTAGCAGATTATTCAACAGTAGAGAAAGAATATCAAAACGGTTTATTTCCAGTTGCACAAATTTTTAACTGTTCTGACTGGATGTGTAATTACAACGAATTTTGGGATTATGACAGAGAAAAGATTAAGCTTTTTAATCAATTCAATCAAGAAGTAATCAAGCCGTTTGAACAATATCATGTACCAATAATATCACTGCGTCAAGAAACTCCTAGAGAAGCTGTTTGTCAGGTTTTTGAGAAAGTTAATACGGGTGGTGTATCCCTTACGGTATTTGAACTACTTACCGCTACCTTTGCTGTAGATAAATTCCAATTACGAGAAGATTGGGAAACCCGCAAAAACCAATTGCAGCAATTACCAGTATTATCAGGTATTGCCAGCACCGATTTTTTACAAGCCGTTACTTTACTTGTTACACGCGATCGCCCATCAATTAGCTGTACTCGTAAAGATATATTAAAACTAACGCTTACTGAATATAAAGACTGGGCAGATAAAGTTACAGAAGGATTTAAAAAGGCTGCAAAATTACTGCATACGCAAAAGATATTTACTGCAATCGATTTACCTTACCAGCCTCAACTTACCGTTTTAGCGGCTATTTTCGCGGTTTTAGAGGAAGATACCGATCCAGTTCTGGCGAAATTAGTGCGCTGGTACTGGTGCGGGGTTTTTGGCGAAATTTACAGTGGTGCAATTGAAAGTCGAATGGCTAAAGATTTACCGCAGGTGTTGCAGTGGATTCAAGCTGATGATGATTCCGAACCCGATACAATCACAGATGCCAATTTTTCACCCAATCGTCTACTGGGACTTAAAACTCGCAGAAGTGCCGCTTACAAAGGTTTATCCGCTTTACTGCTACGAGATAAAGGATGCGATTTTCTCACGGGTTATGAAATCGATACTTTAATGAATTTTGGGGATGCGATTGATATCCATCATATCTTTCCGCGAAAATGGTGCGAAAAGAATGGAATTGAAGCCAGACTTTTTGACAGTGTTATTAACAAAGCACCTTTATCATCTAGAACAAACAAAATTATTGGCTCCAAAGCACCTAGTACTTACTTATCCAAGCTTCAGGAAAAGGCGAATATTTCAGAGCAACGGATGGATGATATCTTGCAATCGCACGCGATAAATCCAGATAATTTACGTTCGGATAACTTTCAAGCTTTCTTCAATTTACGTCAAGAAGCATTACTTGATCGAATTGAGACAGCTATGGGTAAAACTATTTTGAGGGCTGAAAGTGTGGAATCAACTTGAGACCCGGAGCTAATATTAATTTACTAAATTCGACACGGTTAGGTTATTTAGACAATTTTTATTCCCATATATATAGATTTTCAATAGTTCTCATCCTTGAGAAATACAAATTAATCTCAATCTAACGATAGTGGAATGTCTTATTCTTTTTCGCAATCATTGATAGCATCATCTCCACTTCCTCAAAGGCTTGGCGATCGCCTAGTTATTTGCTAGAAAGTACAGAGTATGATGTATTCTTTATTGCCTATACATAGTTATGAATACCTTAAAAAGTCCCGTTTCAAGTTGTAAATGCTGCGAACACTACACACCTGTAGGACAGCGTGGAGGGGCTTGCGGTTTATTGAATAATGCTTTAGTCAAAAGCCATTGGAAAGCTTGTTCTTTTTCTAAGCCGGTATTTAAACCTTCCGAAAGAGTAAATAGCCCTAAATACGCTTTATCAAACAGCTAAAGTAAAATTTGGTGCCAAGTTGTTACGCATTTAATTTGTATAATCCTGGCGAGTTCGGTAACTACAGTATTTTCACGTATTCGCATTAGTTATATAATTTACCTGTAAATCAGCTGATCTACTTTCAAATTCGTTTTAACAAAAAATAATTCATCCCATTAATCTTGTTAATTCAGCTTCTCTTCAGAACTGGCAAGCTGAAACTTGCAAAAAGCCCCTTCATAATAGTATTATTGTCTGTCGGCTATCTAATTCCTGCTCGGATCAGGTAGGCACATTGTAAAAGCTGGTAATAAGGATTTATTTGAGTCGCGCTCGTGTCGTGTCTTGAAAAGTTTTGTTCCAGCTACCTGTACGGCAACCTTAAGGATAAATAAATGAGTTACGCAATTATTGAAACTGGCGGAAAACAGCTAAAAGTTGAGCCAGGTCGTTTTTACGATATAGAATTACTGCACGTTGAACCGGACGATAAAGTTACTATAGATGCAGTTTTATTCGTGCAGCACGACGGTGAAACTACTGTAGGACAGCCTCTCGTGTCGGGAGCAACAGTAGAAGGAACGGTGATGCGTCACTTTAGAGGTCGCAAAGTCTTGGTATACAAGATGAAGCCGAAAAAGAAAACCCGTAAAAAACGGGGACATCGCCAAGAAATCACTCGTTTGATGATTAATTCCATTAATATGAATGGTACGGCGATCGCAGAAGCTGAAACTATTGCTGAAGAACTACCCGTTAAAGTTGAAACTGATGAAGCTGTAACTGCTGAAGTTGTAACTGATGAAGCTGTAACTGCCGAATAGGGAATAGGTTAAAGGTTAAAGGTCAAAGGACTCTTAACTCCTATCTCTTTTAATCCAAAATCCAAAATCTAAAATCTAAAATCCCACAACTTCTAACTCTCAACTTTAATTAATACTAGATATCACAGGAAAAAATTATGGCTCATAAGAAGGGAACAGGTAGTACTCGTAACGGACGCGACTCTAATGCTCAGCGTCTTGGTGTAAAACGCTTCGGTAGTGAAAGCGTTCGCGCTGGCAATATTTTGGTCCGTCAACGCGGTACTAAGTACCATCCCGGAAACAACGTCGGTATCGGTAAAGATGATACTTTATTTGCTTTGATTGATGGTGTTGTAGCTTTTGAAAGAAAAGGTAAAAGCCGTAAGAAAGTCAGCGTTTATGCAAATGCTCCTCAGCCTGAGACAGTAGCTGCTTCTTAAACGCAATTTGGCTTTAACTATATTCTGATGTAGGACGGGTGTTTTGCCCGTCTAATTTTTTGTATTTAATCGTATTCAGATCTAACTATCCTAATGCTCTATTCCCAATGCCCCATGCCTATTTTACAGATTAAATTGATGCAATAGAAGCCCTAAGATCAAACCTGTTATTGAAAAAGCGGAAGTAAGCCAAAAGCTTTGTATTTGTCTAAGTCCAGCTATTTGAAAATCTAATCTTACTAAAATAGTTGCACTAATAATTAGTATGATATCAAGAAAGATTCGGAAGCGGGCAAGAACAAGAAAAAACAAGAAAGCCCCGACGATCGCTAACATAAAAGATTTAAATTTTGTATCAAATAAAACTTTAATATATTTAATAGTTTGTGACCAAGGGGTAGTTAAACCTGCAACTAAAACGAAAAT
This sequence comes from Rivularia sp. UHCC 0363, assembly GCF_034931125.1. Classification (NCBI taxonomy): domain Bacteria; kingdom Bacillati; phylum Cyanobacteriota; class Cyanophyceae; order Nostocales; family Rivulariaceae; genus Rivularia; species Rivularia sp. UHCC 0363. The sequence continues at coordinate 25,828 of NZ_JAYGHM010000018.1, forward strand.
GCTAACTATAATTAGTCCCCATACAAATATTGGTAGCTTTTCTTGAGACAATATCCACCCAAATACACTGTAGGTAAGCAGTACAAGTGTAAGAGAAAGCCAGGGAAGTCTTTTAATAATAGACATCATAATTATGTCCGGTTAATTACCGATTAAATATCAAAATATGTATAGATCCGGGCATGAAGACAATCTTAAATTTATATCTGAGATACTGCAATATCAGTTAGCAATTACACTTACTCCAAGATAGTAATCAATAATACTTATCAACCAGTGTAGGACAATTTATTCTACTTCAGATTTTGGCTGTGATGCCGTAAACTATAACTCTATCTTCGATATTTAAACCAGAACGGGAACCCGATGCGATTGAATTGATGGATAGAGCAAGATTTTATGACAAATTGATAAATATGTTCTTAAACATTTGTAAACTGATATCAGCTAAGTTGCGGTCGATCGTATATTGTTAAGGGATTATCATGAGAGAATCTGTGATTGCGGAGCGCGTGTGCCTTATAGGTCACGTCTCGGCGAAAGTTTTTGGACTTATAGGTATTATGTTGGTCATACCTAACGCCAAAATGATTTTGAATTTTGGAAACGTTGGAGAAACAGCCATGCAGTTGAGTATGGCTAATGGTGGTGTAGTAGATATTATTTTTGGAATAATAGCTGTATCTATTTATGCTTGTAGGGTATTAGGATGGCGCAATTGGCTGGGTTTCCTAGTGCCTTCTGTTTTGATATCGGTAGGTAGCGAATTACTAGGAACTAGTACTGGATTCCCTTTCGGAGATTACAGTTATTTGAGCGGTTTGGGTTATAAGATTGGGGGGCTAGTCCCGTTTACGATTCCTTTATCCTGGTTTTATGTAGGTTTGTCAGCTTACTTAATTGCTCGGAGCGGTTTAAAAGTCGCGGAAAAACCAAGTTTGGTTCGTCATATTGCGGCGATCGCTATTGGTGCTTTACTCTTCACGAGTTGGGATTTCGCTCTTGAACCAGCGATGAGTCAAACTGCTTTTCCTTTTTGGTATTGGGAAACTCCGGGAGCTTTCTTCGGAACACCTTATCAAAATTATGTTGGTTGGTTCGGTACCAGCGCATTATTTATGAGTGTCGCAGCTTTGATCTGGGGAAATACCCCAATTAAATTATGGCGATCGCAATTAGTTTTACCTCTAATTGTTTATTTAAGTAACTTTACTTTCGCTGCGGGATTGAGTTTAGGAGATGGTTTTATTGTCCCAGTTTCTTTAGGTTTAATTTTGGGTGTTGTTCCGGCTGTAACTTTATGGTTAAGAAGTTCGACTGCACCAACGTCTTATGTTGATGGAGTAGAAACTGCGGCTTCCGAAGTTGCAGTAGCTTCGCTCAAAGTTGCTGTAAAGTAACGATAAAATACATCGATCAATAATGCAGCAGCTTTTAAGCGGCATCTCGCTTTTAATTTTACTGATTCAGGTTCCAGCAGTTTTTATTCTGCTCTCACGTCTACTCAAAGGACCTTTTCGTCAAGCTCCAATTCAACCTCAAAGTCCGACACCGGAACTTTTGGGGACTGTAAGCGTAGTGGTTCCAACTCTCAACGAAGTCGAACGTATTAGCCCTTTGTTAGCTGGGTTGAGCCGCGCAAGTTATGAAGTCCGGGAAATCATCATTGTAGATAGTAATTCCCAAGATGGTACACGCGACTTAGTAAAATCGACTATTGAGAAAGACCCCCGCTTTCGCTTGATGACTGACGACCCGCTACCATCAGACTGGGTGGGTCGTCCCTGGGCTTTACACAATGGCTTTTTACATACTTCTCCAACTAGTGAATGGTTTCTAGGAATGGATGCGGATACTCAACCACATCCCGGTTTGGTAGCTGGTTTAATTAAATCTGCTGCTGCTCTCGATTACGATTTAATTTCCTTGTCTCCCCAATTCATTCTCAAATATCCTGGCGAATCTTTACTGCAACCGGCGCTGTTAATGACGCTACTGTATCGATTCGATCCCGCAGGTGTAAACACGCAAGCACCGGAGCGCGTAATGGCTAACGGACAGTGTTTTCTGTGTCGCCGTACAGTTTTAGAAAGCGTAAACGGTTATACCAGCGCCAAAGGTTCATTTTGCGATGATGTCACTTTAGCAAGACAGATTGCAGCTTCTGGCTTTAAAGTCGGCTTCTTAGACGGGGCGAAAGTGCTGAAAGTACGAATGTACGAAAGTGCGGTCGAAACCTGGAAAGAATGGGGAAGAAGCCTCGACCTCAAAGACGCATCCTCCCGCGCTCAAATTTGGGGAGATTTATGGTTACTTGTATCAGTACAAGGTTTACCTTTGATAATCGTAATTTTGTGCTTATTTCTTTCCCCCCTTCCCCCATCCCCCTCTCCCCCTCTCATACTCCTGTCATTGAACCTATTTTTAGTACTAATTCGTTTCTTAATGCTATTTGCGATCGCACCCTCCTATGATTTTACGCAAGCCAAAGGGGGCTGGTTATTTTGGCTTTCACCAATAGCAGACCCCTTAGCAGTTTTACGGATTTTCCTATCGACCTTCCGTACCCCGCGACAGTGGCGAGGACGGGAGTATGGTTGAGGGATGGGGAGGATAAGGGGACAAGGGGACAAGGGGACAAGGGGACAAGGGGATAGGGAGATGGGGGGATAAATTATTAACTCCTAACTCCTAACTCCTAACTCTTAACTCCCAACCTTTGACCTTTGACCTCTCTTTACTCTCCTTCTTCCTCATCGAGTTGATCGGCGCGTTCGAGTTCCCACAGAATTTGATTACCTTCGCGACGTACTCGTGAAACTATCCAGTTTCTCCAGCGCCACTGGTCTCCACGGCTAGTAACAGCACTAGCGTGGACGTTCATTAAGTCAGCGAGTTCGGAACTTGTGATTAAGTAACCTTTTTCGGCTATTTCGTCAGCAATGCGAAGAGTTTCGACTAAACTGCGGAGTTGCGAAACTCTTGCTTCGCGTGGTAATTCTTCGTTTGACAAGGTAGCAGAAGCGCTAGATGATTCCATAGTATTCGTATTGTTTGTTTCCGACTCAAGAGTACTATTATGTATCTTTTTGTTAATTAGTGTGGGTGTGATTTGCGAGTTAGATGTAGATGATACCTCAACTTCGGCTTTTTGTTTTAAATATACATCACTAATATTTATGTCCGGCATTTGCTTTAGTAATGGTACTTTCCCTGAAGCAAAACTACGGGCGATTGTATCGCAACGTTCGTTACCTATATTACCAGCGTGACCGCGAACGTGTTGCCATTTAATCTGTTGATTGTTGAGATTGTCAAGAATTTCTAATAAATCTTGGTTGAGTACGGGTTTTCCGTCGGATTTTTTCCAACCCTTACGTTTCCATCCTTTTACCCACTTTGTAGCGCAATTAATTAGATATTCGCTGTCAGTGTAAAGAGTGATGGGTTTGCTTTGTCCCGAAGATTCTAGAAATTCCAACGCTGCGATCGCGGCTTGCATTTCCATTCTATTGTTTGTGGTTTTTCTAGATGCATCGCCGATTTCGTGAACTGAACCATCATCGAAGTAAATAACAGCACCCCAACCACCTGGTCCAGGATTACCAGTGCAAGCGCCATCGGTATATATACTTTGAATTGTAGATTGAGAAGACATAGTTAATATTTATTTTAACTCGTGCAAATACTAGGACATAACTACGACACAGGAAATCATGTTGTAGAAAGTATCCGTCGCAAAAAGAGTAAAAAGCCTTATTCGCAACGAGTAATAAACGTTATCACGTAATCGCACAACGTTGTGACAAGAAAATAATTTTTAATATTTTATTAATTTTTTAATTTTAATTTTTTAGTTTGTTTGTAGAAAAAATTGCGAAGTTGAAACACTTCAGGACATTGCTTAGTACGGGTAAGGTATCTGTCACAAGCATTCAACTAATTGACTACTGAGATTTATTTTGTACATTTTGCATAAATTGTTGCCAAGTTTCATTAGGAATCCAAATTTTATGTAAATCCTTTTTTGCTGTTTCATCATCGAGATTTTCAATATAGCGACGGTAAAGATATATAAAAGCAGATACGCGCTTATTTGCTGCACAATGAACAAAGACTTTTTGATCGGCGTTTGTTTTCATTACCTGAATAAATTCTTGAAAATTTTCTTTAGTAGGATTTTCCCAAATTACGGGTATATGAACGTACTCCATCCCTTGAGTTTCCACAATCTCTTTTTCGTGACGTAAAGTATTAGAAGAATCCTTCAACGCAAGGTTTACAACAACTTGATATCCTGCTTGTTTTATATGTAAAAACTCTTCTACAGATGGTTGTCCCGATGTAGCAATTTTCTCGGATATTTTTAGGTAATTGTAAATATTTTCTAGACAATTATGAGACATTTTAATTTATGATTAATCGATGGACGATTATCTTATAATAAAGTCCAAGTTTGCAACACGATTGATAATTTAGGGGAGAGTAATAAAACCTATAGTGGCAAATTGGCATTTATGAAAAAATACGCTTGGATAGACGACGACTAAAAAAAGCAACTACACCGCTCATTGTCCACCTGCGTAAACTGTATTATTTGTTTATTTTCAACAAAATAATTAATATTACTTAAAGCAATTAAAGCACAAGTGTGATTAAAATATCTATTTATCATCCCCAATATCAAAATCAAGTTGCTGAGTTAATCTTAAAAATTCAGCAACAAGAATTTGGTGTTTCAATAACTTTAGAAGACCAATCGGATTTATTAAATATTCCAGATTTTTATCAACAGGGAAATGGTAACTTTTGGGTAGCTTTGGATGAAGATAATGTAGTTGCTACTATTGCTGCGATTGATATTGATAATAAATATTTAGCGTTGAGAAAAATGTTTGTAAATGTTATTAAACTATTCATGTTTGATTATAATTTGTATAGCAATCCGATAAATAATAATTTTTGTAGCAGTATTAGTCATGGTTAAGATATGGAAGGAAGATTTATTTTACGATGAACTTTATGCTGATGCTTGGGTAATAGACAAAAAATTTGGTTTGAATGGAGCCAATATATACTGGGTGATAAATCACAGCCACATCAGTTAAAAGAACTGTCAGTAAGAATAGAAGCAGATATTTTTGTTGGTGATTATTTTGAAGCTAATAGTATACCAGTAGTTTCTGAAAAAGTTAAGAATTTGTTGCTTGCCGAAGTTCCTGAATATGTAGATTTTTTTCCAATTCAAGCATTTCATCATGGTAAAAAAATTACAAAAGATAGTTTTTTTATCATGTACATCAAAGAAAAAACAGATTGTTTTGACTGGAAAAAATCAGTTTACAGAACTAGTATTCTTAATAATGGCGAAAAATCGATGAGATCGATACATAAATTAGTTCTATTAGAAGATAATATAAAAGATAAAAAAATAGTTAGAGTTGCTGAAGTTGGTTTCAATATAATTGCAGTCAGAGAAGACCTTTGTCAAATAATATTAAATAGTGGTGCCAAAGGTATTGAATTTAAAGAACTCAGTCAAACGCTTTGGTAATTATTTTTTATCGCTTAGAGATTATTAGTAAAAAACTTAAAAGCCCAACCATAACCGCGACGTTCAATAATTCGGTAGTAAATAGGACGGATAATCATATTTATTTTATAGGTAGTTTTAGTTAAATAATCATCAAAAAGATTGATTGTTAATGAAAGATATAGAAGCGCATTAACCAAATATTCTAGTTTAGATAGACATTAAGTAATTGTTCAGTTTTGATAACGATAAAATTATTTAATTCAGGTTATGATAATAGCAAAAATAGAAAAATAAGCTATGCAAGTTGTTACTGATATTGGCACACTAATTGTACGCACGCCAGGAATTTGCGGTGGTCGTCCGCGCATCGCTGAAACTAGGATATCCGTTCAGCGTATAGCTGTTTGGTACAAAACTGGGATGAATGCAGAGGAAATTGTCGAGCGCATGGGCAATGTGAGGCTAGCGCAAGTTTATGCGGCTCTGACGTATTATCATGCGAATAGAGAAGAGATTGAAGCTTATATTGCTTCTGAAAAAAATGATTATGAAAGACTTGCTAAAGAAATGGGATCGTTTACATGAGTCCAATTCAATTATTCATAGATGAGGACTCAATGGATCGCCGATTCGTTCAGGCTTTGAGAGCGCGAGGAGTAGATATCGTGACGGTTGGAGAAATTGGTACAATCAGCTTGAGTGATGAAGAACAGTTGATTATTGCGACAAAGCAACAGCGAGTTTTGTACACATTTAATGTTGGTGATTTCTGCCAGTTACATACTATTTATATCAGTGAAAGTCGAACTCACGCTGGAATTATTATCTCATTACAGGAATATTCGATTGGCGAACAAATGCGACGAGTTTTGAAATTGATTGCAGCAAAGTCATCCCAGGATATGGAGAATCAGTTAGTATTTTTAAGCAATCTTATTTAAAAAGATAGTAGTTAGGCTTAAAGCCATATGAAAAAATGGGTATTTCACAAGAAAGATATAGAAGCGTGATATGGTAACTTTTGGGTAGCTTTGGATGAAGATAATGTAGTTGCTACTATTGCTGCGATTGATATTGATAATAAATATTTAGCGTTGAGAAAAATGTTTGTAAATGTTAATTATCTCGGTTGTGGAGTAGGTAAAAAGTTGCTGATTACTTTGGTCAATTGGGCTAAAGAGAAGAATATCAAGGAAATTTATTTGGGAACTATTGATAAATTCAAAGTAGCCCATAAATTTTATGAGAAAAATGGTTTTGTACGAGTTACTAAATCTAAGCTACCAGAAAGTTTTCCAATTATGTTGTCGGACAATATATTTTATTGTTTAACAATTCCAAATCATCAAACGGAATAATAATGCTCTACCACAGGGAATGGGTCATAAAAATGGTGTAAAAGTTGTTTCCATTCTTGATATTCTTGCGATTGTCGAAACCCGACGGTATGAGCTTCTAAAGTTTCCCAACGTACAAGCAGAATATAACGATTTGGAACTTCCACACATTTTTGTAATTCGTGGGATATGTATCCAGGTATTGAAGAGATGATTTCTGATGCGCGTCTAAATGCGGCTTCAAACTCTTCGCACATCTGTGTTTTAACGTTTAAAATTGCAACTTCCAGAATCATTTGGTGATGTATAGTTTGTTAAATCAATAATCCGCTAGGGAACACAATCAAGAGTTTAATAGCAAAAGTCATCTTATAATTTTATCAAATACATTCCCAAGCCGAAGCCTGGGAACGATCGCATCAAACTTCACACGGTACCCGCAGCAGCACCAACAGCTTGCTCGTCTGCAATTCCTACCAGCTTTGCGCTTAATTCCCACAAACGTTGGGCTTTATCATCATCCAAAGCTTCGTTAGAAACTTCCTGCACAAAAGATTTTCTACCTTCCTTCTGACGATTTCCCCAACTGTAGTAAGAACCGGATTTATTATATTCTGGCTCTGCAACTACGGCTGCAACTCTTTCACCAGCCAGTTCTTCTGATACATAACCACCCGTAATATTCTTCTGGAATAGAGGGAATATTTTCTGGAATAAGGAATAGTGATTGCGGAATAAAGCTGTTTCAGCAACGCATCCGGGATAAAGTGAAGTAAATACAATCTTTGTCGAATTGTGATAGCGTCTGTGTAATTCCCGCATAGTCAAAACGTTGCAAAGTTTACTATCTTTATAAGCTTTACCCGCTTTAAATTTCTTACCGTTAATCATCGCGATCGGTGCTTGGAAACCTTCTGCAAATCCTTTTAAATCTCCTAAATCTGGAGGTGCGGGAATAGGAATTTTTCCTCCCAATTCTTTGGGATTCGCGGTTACGGTTCCTAAAATTACTAATCTGGGTTGATCGGTGGATGACTTTTGCAAATCTTCCAACATCAAGTTACATAACAAGAAATGTCCGAGGTGATTTGTAGCAACACTTAATTCGTAACCATCTTCACTTCTTTGTGGTTCCTTCAACAAAGGTAAATACACCGCAGCGTTACACACCAGAGCATCTAAGGATTTACCGCTTTCCCGAAAAGTGTTAACAAACTGACGCACGCTATTCAAAGAAGCCAAATCGAGATGCATGATGGTGTAGCTGTCGGGTGACATTCCCACCTCGTTAGCGACTTTTTGAGTTTTTTCCAAATTGCGACAAGCCATTACTACGTGCCATCCTTTTTTAGCAAGGGCTTTCGCACCATACAAGCCAACCCCAGAGGAAGCACCCGTGATCACAACCGTTGATTTGCCTTGTTCCATAATCTTAAAATTCTATAAACTCTATTCATCAACGTTAGTTGTATTTATATTCTCATAATTGGTTTGCTTACTATCGCTTTTGTTAAGAGTGCTTTACGTTAACCGATAGGTGCGGTTCCCAATACAACAGAAGAATTTAACGTTTCTACAGATAAAGCGACTTTACTATTTAGACGTTGGTATCATGTATTTTTCTAACCAATTCAACTATGAAACGCAACGCTAACTAAAGGAACAAAAGTCCATACAAGCCACTTCCAAGAGATAAAATGAAGCTTCGCAGTTGGTTGTGGTTGAGATAAAAGGGCTTCGACTCTTTCTTCTAAACGATTTGCGTTCGTGGAACCCAATGCAGCACAAAGAACGGATGAAGCTACGGGGGGACTACTGACAACCATTAATAGTGATTCAGCTAATAATAAAGGGTCTACGTATAAAGCTGCGCGAGCATCGGCTCGCAACTCACGTAATGTTAATAATTCTTGCCACAAAGCTTCTGTATTAGGCAACCAAATGGTACATTCTCGCATCCAACCCAGCCAGAAAAACCAGAATGTATCCCGATAATAATAATGTCCTTCTTCGTGGGCTAAAACTGTTTCTAAATGAGTTTCCGAAAGAGTTTGTAATAACCCAGAACTCAGAACTAATTCAGGTTTTAAAAAGCCAATTTGTCCGGCAAATAATGCCCCTGTATTTAACAAGCGAACTTGTTTACCTGCTACATTAATTTGGGGACAATCGCGGGTAGATTTGATCGATCGCCATCCTTGCCAACCCTGTTTTATGCACATAATTGCAAAAAAAACAAGAGCAGCGAAAGCGATTACATAACCATAGCAACCCGTTTGTAATCCACCCATCGTTCCTTGAGGTCCCATGAACAGCAAAGCGATAGTTGTCATGAAGATTAATAAGGGAGGAAATAGAAAGAAGAATAGTGTTTTTTGCCAGCGTTCATTCCATTGCTCGACACTTTGAGTCCATCGACATCTGATAGTGTAAGCAACTATTAAAGCTAAAAAAATTATTAAAAAATGCATTATTCTTCCCTCGCTAATCGCGCAGCTTCAACTCGTTTTGCTATTGCCTGTATTTTTGCAGAATCAGCTTCATCTAAACTATCTGCAAAAGCAGCAATTACATCAGGATTGCCAATTTTGAGAAATTTCTGTAACTGTTCGTGCGCTTGAATAACTTCTGCTTGTTGCTTAGTTAATAATGGTCGCCAATAAAATGCTTTTCCTTGCTTATTACATTCGAGCCAACCTTTTTGTGTCAACCGTCGCAGTACGGTAGTAACAGAAGTATAAGCTAATTCGCGGTTAGGGTCAGCCAAAATGCGATCGTGGACATTTTTTACTGTAACCTTGTTCAGTTGCCAAACAATATTTAAAATTTCCGCTTCCAACGGACCTAGAGAAAGTTGTTTCGGACGGTAATCTGGTAAAGGAGCCATGTTGATTTTGGATTTTAGATTTTAGATTTTGGATTCAGCTAAAATATCGTTCTTGTTTCCAGATTACAGCGAACAGTGAACAGTTAGGAGTTAGTAATTGGTAATTGGGAATTCAAAACTCTCCCCTTATCTCCCCATCCCCCCATCTCCCTATCTCTTCTTCCTGTTGACACGCTCAGCGTATTAAAATCTCGGCAGTATATAAAAGCAGGTGTATCAAGCGGATGAATTTATTTATTTATCATAGTCCAGAAGAAACCCCAACAACCCAGATGCCAGAATGCGCGATCGCGGTTGATGTGTTGCGTGCAACTACTACAATGGCTACGGTTTTGGCTGCTGGTGGGGAAGCTGTTCAATTTTTCAGTGATTTGGATAAATTGGTGGAAGTCAGCGAAAAGTTTCCTGCTGACAAGCGTTTACGGGCTGGGGAAAGAGGGGGTGCAAAGGTTCCTGGTTTTGATTTAGGTAATTCTCCCCTCGACTGTAAACGGGAAGTGGTGGAAGGAAAGCGTTTGTTTATCAGTACTACTAACGGGACTCGGGCTTTACAAAGAATTCAGGAGGCTCAAACGGTTATTACTGGAGCGTTTGTGAATTTAACATCTGTGGTGGAATATTTAGCACAAAAGCAACCAGAAAGCTTGTGGATAGTGGGTTCGGGATGGCAAGGTAGTTACTCCCTTGAGGATACAGCTTGCGCGGGTGCGATCGCTCATCATCTATTGGAAAAAACTAAGTTATCTATAGATGATGTTGCGGGTAACGATGAAGTGATTGGTGCGATCGCGCTTTATTCTCAATGGAAGGATGATTTATTGCAAATGTTTAAACACGCAAGCCACGGTCAACGTTTGATAGGTTTGGATTGCCATGAGGATTTAAAATATTGTTCTCAAATTGATACTTTCGATGTGTTACCAATGCAGCAAGAACCGGGGGTTTTGAAAAGGCACGTTTAATATATCGGAAAATATTAATCTCCCTCACCCTCGAAGGGTGGGGCTACATTTACAAAGCCCGCCTGCGCGGGCTATATATTGATTTAAGAATAATTTCTATTTGAAGCGTAACCTAACATCAGTTTGTAGTTTGTAGGTTGGGTTAGGTTCACGAAGATATATCGTTAAAAACAAATTATCTATATTTGAACCGTAACCCAACATTAGGTATAGGTACGTCACAATATTCATTCGCGATCGGTTATGACACTTTAGGAATTAAGTTTTGTAGGTTGGGTTAGGTTCACGAAAAGATATAATTTTCAACGAATCACCTATATTTGAACCGTAACCCAACATAACGTTATTGCTTTTCTACAATATTCATTTACAATCATCATGTTGGGTTACGACACGATAAATAAATATTTCTCTTACAAATTAAACTGGTTTTCGTGTCTAACCCAACCTACAAACCAAACTAACCCAAACTCAGAAACTACACCCCCAAAAACTTTGTAAATTTCTCTTTTTGAGCAGCGTTTGGCTTTTTAACTGGTACTACTTCGTATTTATTCGCACGAGGCTCTGCTAAGGTAACGCGATAATTACGCAGTTCATCTTGATGAAATACGGTAATTTCAATAGTATCTTCTGGTTGATAATCCTTTAAACGTTCGCTTAGTTTATTTGCTGTTATTTTAATTCCATCAATTGCTAATAATTCATCACCTGCGTCAATTCCGGCAATTTGTGCGGGTGAATCTGTTTCTACAAATTTGATTGATTCCCGTGCGTTCTCACTGGTTACTTTTATTCCTAAGAATGGCTCATTGGTTTTATCTGCAATTAATTTTAACCCGAAGGGTTGGAGATATTCGTTAAAGGGTAAATCTTCTGTACCGTGAACGAAACGTTGGAAGAAGTCTGTTAAATCAATTCCTGCTACTGACTCGATAACTTGCTGCAATTCGTCAGCAGTATAACCAACTTCATTTTTACCAAATTGCTGCCATAATTTGAGCATCACATCATCAAGAGAACGTTGATTATTGTGGCGATCGCGAATCAGTAAATCTAATAATAATGAAATCATTTCCCCTTTCAAATAATAGGAGATTTGAGAATTGCGGCTGTTAGCATCTTGACGGTAAAGTTTAATCCAAGCATCAAAACTTGATTCGGAAACTGGCTGTACTTTACGTCCGGGTGTGGTTTCATACAGAGTTATTTCTTTACTTAAATTATTTAAGTAGGATTTAACATTATAAATTCCCGCTTTTAAAGGAATCAATAAGTCGTAATAACTAGTCGTTCCCTCGCAAAACCATAGGGAAGGGGTATAGTTTTCTTGGTCGTAGTCAAAAACTTCCAACTCTTTAGGACGAATCCGCTTGACGTTCCACAGGTGGAAGAATTCGTGAGCGACCAACTGCATGAAACGTTCGTATTTTTCGCGATCGCTAAATCCAAACCGCTGATAAATTAAGGAACAAGAATTTTTATGTTCCAAACCACCATATGATTGTGCTGATAAATGCAGCAAAAATAAATATTGTTCGTAAGGTAAACCATCGAACATCTGCGCTTCTACTTCGATAATTCTCTTGATATCCTCAATCATTGGTTCGACTTGGACGTTACCTTTTCCCCAAATTGCTAGCTGGTGGGGTAGGGAGCGTACCTCGAAGTCATATAGCTGATGGGAACCGATTTCAAAAGGACTGTCTACAAGGGTATCAAAGTCAGCAGCAACGAAAGTATTTTCTTCAACTGCACTTAATGTTGTGGTTATCTGCCATTGAGGATGCGGAGTATGAATGGTAACGCGAATTTCTTGCCGATCAAATTCCGGTATTCTAAAAAATAGCGCCGCTCCATTAAAATAAGCGTGGGTTGCATCTAAATGATTTGTCCGCACGGTTAGCTCGTTCGCAAAAATACGGTATTTAATTGTTATCTTTGCAACATTATTAGTATCTACTTGCCAATAATTCTTGCCAACTTTACGCCAAGTTAAAGCTTTATCGTCACTTATCGCCGAAAAATCTTGTAAATGCTTGGCATATTCCCGTACTAAATAAGAACCGGGAGTCCAAACGGGCATTTTTAAATCCAAAATGGATGATGAATAGCCCTCCAAGTGTAAAGTTACCTCAAACAGATGGTTTTCTGGCTGAGACATTGCAACTTGGTAACTAATTGTCGCGGTGGTTTGTTTTGTGCTTTTAAGAGGAGCAGCAGTTACTTCGGTCATTTTTAAGAGTTATCGGTCAGAAGTTTTTACTGTAACTTATAACTTATAACTCATAGTTAATTCATATTTTGCCAGCTAAATTTGTTAATTGTTTAAAATTAAGCAGATGAATTACTTGTTGAGCGGTATCGATCTTAATCCAAGCTTTTTCGTTAAGCTTTTCGATGATTTGGGTAGTTTCTTCAATTCCGATATCGGTAACATCCGCTAAATCTTGGAATGGAATCTGATAAATGTCTTTTCCTTTTTCAGCTTCTTCACCATAGCTCTCACCCAAAGAAACCAAAGTATGAGCCAGTTTAACAGCTGGAGGTGCGGCTCGCATTTGCAAGCGTAAATTTACGTAACGCATTCGACGCACCATTAATTGCAGCATTCGATGGTGTAACTGGGAATCTTTAAACAATATTTGAATAAACCGCTCCCTCGATACGCTAATCAATTCGACTGGAGAAAGAGCTATAACATCGGTAGAACGGGGAGATTCATCTAAAATCGCCATTTCCCCAAAGAAATCACCTTTACCCAAAATCGCCAGAGCGCGAGTATCTTCACTGTTAGTCCGCCGGACTTTTACCCAACCCGATACAATAAAGTAAACTGCATTACCCCAAGAGTCTTCCATTAAAACGGCTCGTCCAGCCGGATACTCGTGCATTGTTGCAACGTTGAGCAGCAATTCCAAAGTTTGGGGATTAGCTGTACTCAATAAGGGGAAGATTTCGCTGAAAACCTCTGTCTGCATGGAATATCTGCCGCAAATAAATAAAAAACTAGATAGGAAAAAGCTTGTAGGTTTCTATTACAACACAGTTACGGACAAATACTCATCAGCGGTTTTACTGACTATTTCTTTACACAGTGGGGATATCTGTAAGTATTCTTAAATGACTATCTAAACTTTCTACCAATTCGTTTAGAGACTTTAAAGCCTCTAATTGCTCAGGATTCAAGTCTCGCGTATTCAGCGATAGTTTTTGCTGTAGTTCGTGTACTTTGTAACTTAGCTGCTGGGAAGCTCCTAAAGCATCGCGACTCAGACGAGTTAGCTGCTGTTGCTGATAAAACTTTAATGCAGCTCCACGCAATACCTGTAAAGTTGCTTCTTCTCCGTACATTCCCGGCATGACTCGCAAACGCAATAACAAATGCTGTTGCTGATATAAACATTCTGTTTCTACTTGTTTTGCTTGCGCTAATGTCGCGATTGGTAAAGAATTCAAGCGTTTTAATTCATTAAGTACACCTTGAAAAGTCGATAGTTGGAGTTCTTCTATTACTGACTGTACGACTCCGTTTAAACTCCACAAGATTCGACCTTGATAGGGCTGTCTTTCTAAATATAAACGACCAATCCCTCCTGCCAGAATTCTTGCTAGCAGTTCTTTAAGCAATTTTTTCGGTCCAAGGGTGGAGAGTATTGCATCAGCAGTGAATGATTCCGGAAGAGGTAATCTTAATGCGGGTAAATTTTGTGCCGATACTACTTCAAAAATACCTACACCAGTATTTTCATCTAAATCTTGGGGATTTAAAGGTGTCGTCGCAGGGGATTTCTTACGCTCTTGAGTCGGAGATATTTCTAAGTCAACTCCCTTGGCAGAATCAAACAAGATTAAAGTATTATCGCCCGGTTGGGATTCCTCTTCTAAATTTTCCATAAATGATGGATTCGTAACCTCAGCTTCATCAGAAGGTAATTTAGATGCTGCCGACAATTTATTCTTATGATTAAGATACTCTGTTAATATGATGCGATGAGTTTCAGCAGATACAGGCTGAGTTTCTACCGTACATTTTAAGTGAGATAATATACCATTTACATAATTTAATGCCGCCGCGTCTGTGGGATTAACGATACCCAACAACAGACTGTTATCTTCTAATTTCAAAGGTAAAACTTGATGATAGAGGCAAGCCTCAAAGCACAGAATACTCTCAATCAGTTGAAATATCTGCTCGTGCTGTTGTTGGTTTAGGTCTGATGATGCATTTAAAGCAACTATAGTCTTAGATGGCTTTTGATTGGCAATTGATGCACTGGTATCAGTAGGTTTGCCTTCGGAAGACAACATAGGTCTAATCGCTCGATGTTTTGCTCCATCGTATTCGCTTCATTGGCGATTTGGCACTATCTTGATGAAGACTTTTCGGTAAATAAAAGTTAAACTATTTACGCAAAATAATCCATAACCTCAGTCCAGACTCTTCTGGGGAGCAGCTAAGTCAGGAAAAAAAGCTTTATTCACTGCGTACAGCTTGAGCCGCTAAATATACTTTTGTCCATTCTCCCATTACCTGATGAGTTTTGCTTTTGAGATTTTGGGCAATCTCTTCTATGGTTTTACCCATTTTCAACATTTCTAAAACTTGCTTTTGTACGGGTGATATTTTCTCTTGCAATTGTTCCCATTGCTTTGGTGTTAAACCTAAGTTATGCTCCCATAAAGAATTTTCTAGCCAGTTACCAACTAACTCCGGCTTGTCTTTAAGTGCGAAAACCCTGACTGCATGGTAGCCAATTTTTTCTCGCAACCGATAAATCTCTTTGATTGGTTTTCCTAACTCTTTGGCGATCGCTTCTTGGGTAAAGCCTTTAAGATACAGTTGCAGCCACTTGGTCGCATCAACTCCTAAATTCTCCTGGAGATATTTCTCGAATTCGCTTTTTACTAACTGACGGTGTAGCTGTTGCTCCTGGGCTTTTTCTTCTTCCAGATAATCTTCGATCGCGTTTTGGTCTACCAAGCTGACTCGACTTTCACCGTCTTCAGCAAATACTTCTTCGGAAACTAACCGTACCAAGTCTTTACCGGGTACTTGAGTTAAACCCCCCCGTTGAGTTCGCTTTAAATAGTTAACAAAGCGATATACCAGTAATGGCTGATTGCGTATCGGTCGCATACAGTATTCTTCTAGGCTGGCAAACACCAAGGCATTTCTCAACCTGCTATCTTGGGTAAATTCCGAAATACAAGCCATCTGAGAAAGCATATACTTGTCGCTTTGCAGTAATTCTTGAAGTATTTCCTGCAACACATCCAATACTTGACGCTGGCGATCGCGACTCAAAGAAATCCAAGTTTGAATTTTGGAACGCAATGTCGTTAAGCTTCCCAAACGAGTAATTAAGTTACGATAAGCACGTTCCCTACCTATCCCCAGGTAGCGTTGACACAAAATTCGATAGCGATATTCCATCGCTTGCTTGGCGATTTTCAATTCTTTGACATCAAGATTCTCAAAGCGTTCTTGATCGCTTCCTATCAGCCACTTAGCTATGCTTTCTCTTGTCGTTTCGCTATGTTGCGAACATTCATCAGCTAATCGATCTCGCCAATATAATGCCAGTTTTTCCGCTTCAGATATCATATTGAGATTGCGCTCCTCAAAACCCTGCTCTAAAGTTTGCATCACAACTCCCTTCGATCGCAATTGGTGTATTTAACTAGTAGTCGCCACATTTGACTTATATATCCAAAACAGTTGATGGCTTCTATTTTTATTACGTTTGTTTTTAGTCAACTTATGCAAAATTTTCCGGCTCTCAACTTAAAAACTAATCGATTAATCAGTAATTCAATCAAGTTTTCAAGGTGTCTTCCTTAATTCTTACTAATGTCAATTTTTGTAAAGGAAATATTTGTCCAGTAAAGTTATTGATATCTATCTAAAGACAGATGTACAAAGTACCAGTTCATATGATTTCGCTGATGGCAGCAGACTATTTTTAACGTAAGAAATAGAATTCACTTTAATTGGGACGTTGCTTTATTTATATTAGTTTCGATTCTCCAATCTAAATTGATACTGTTATTTAATTTAGTATTTATTTTACATTTACTCTACTATTGTCAGAAACCTAATTATGTATATTTATTCATAAATTTAAAACTCTTAAAGCTGCGCTTCTGAGTATTGTTTAAGGTCATTAACATCATAAGAAGTAAAGCCAAAAGCAGAGGAAGTATGGATATATTGTCTATCAACCACAAAATACTAATAGTTAAGACAACATAATGTTTTCCAAAATTAGGTTTCAATATTTCCCGATTTAGAATCCTAAATAAACTTTATTCTTATTATGGAAAATTTTTGAGAAGACGGAAGTACCCATTGGGGTACTTTTGATCGCGCAATTATTTAAAAATAAATCTAGAACTCTTCCTTGTAGGGACTTCCAAAAAATAATTTTAATATCCCGAAGCGTCCGAATATACTGTAGCGAGCTAGAAGCTCGCACTACATGATTAATTAGAACTACTCCCTCAAAGCCGGTAATCTTTAAGACAAAAAACTAATTAAAAATTGATTAACGACGATTAGACCTGCCTACAATCGGATTTTCTACAGAAAGTCGATATTCTTCAACATCTTCAGAATAACCAATTGGTAAAACAGCTTCAACGTTTTCGTGGGGACGAGCAATAATCACCCAAGATTCGAGTGTTCCACCATGACAGCTTTCTGCGGCTTCTATACCAGCAGCCATAGAAGCTTTGACTTCCGAAACGTCGCCGCGAATATTAACTGTAAAGCGAGCGCTACCAACTCGTATATAGCCCACAAGTGTGACTCTACCGGCTTTTACCATTGCATCCGCAGCCGCTAATACGGCAGGAAAACCTTTAGTTTCTAAAGAACCAACTGCCTGTGATGACATTTATTATCTCCTATATTAATTAATAGCTACCGATATATTCTTTATCTTCTCAGAAATCGAACAACTGCGTACTACATACGGAAAGGTTCTGATTTTGAAGTGAAATGGATTGGTAAAATGCTTTCCACATTTTCTGGAGGATTGGGGACAATATAATGACTCATCACTTCACCTCCATGCGATTCTTTTTCAACAGCTTCAAGCCCTTCTGCTACCGCACGTTGGACTTCTGCAACGTGTCCCCTGACTGCGACAAAGAAACGTCCGCTTTCCGATTTATCGTAAAAAACTACTGTAACTGCGGCAGCTTTAACCATTGTGTCTGAGGCTATAAGTATTGCCGGAAAACTTAGTGTTTCGATTACTCCTACTGCCATTGGCATGGCTTTCAAACTCCCAGGTCAACTGATAAGTAAAAATAATTATACGGTGGTTTTGTCCCCGAATAGTCTTTATTTAACTGCTAATTTCTTACTTCTCGCTCCTAACTTTCAACTCCCCCACTTTGCAGTAAGCTGATAAACTATGCACTTATTAACTTAACTATGGCAACCATTAACGACAATTATTTGAAGCTAAAAGCTGGTTACTTATTTCCTGAAATTGCGCGGAGAGTAAAGGCATTTGCTGAAGCTAACCCTGATGCTAAAATCATCAAGTTGGGAATTGGTGACGTTACTGAACCATTACCGCAAGCTTGCCGCACGGCAATGATTAGAGCTACCGAGGAGATGGGAAACCGCGAAACTTTCAAAGGTTACGGCCCCGAACAAGGTTATGCTTGGTTGCGCGAAAAGATTGCCCATCACGATTTCCAAGCCAGAGGATGCGAAATTGATGCGGACGAAATCTTTATTTCTGACGGTTCTAAGTGCGATTCGGGCAATATTCTCGATATTTTTGGTCACAATAACACCATTGCCGTTACCGATCCAGTTTATCCCGTGTACGTTGACACTAACGTTATGGCAGGTAATACCGGGGATGCGAAAAAGAATGGCGAGTACGAAGGTTTAGTATATTTACCAATCACCGCTGAAAATAATTTTACCGCTCAAATCCCTTCTGAGAAAGTCGATTTAATTTACCTTTGTTTTCCTAATAATCCCACCGGAGCGACAGCGAGTAAAGAAGACTTAAAAGCTTGGGTAGATTACGCTAAAGCCAATAATTCAATCATCTTCTTTGATGCAGCTTACGAAGCCTACATTACTGACTCCTCACTTCCCCACTCGATTTATGAAATCGAAGGAGCGAGAGATTGCGCGATCGAATTCCGTTCTTTCTCCAAAAACGCCGGTTTTACCGGAACCCGTTGTGCGTTAACAGTAGTACCCAAAACACTCACAGCAAAAGCTTCTGACGGTTCCGATGTCGAACTATGGAAACTGTGGAATCGTCGTCAATCGACCAAATTTAACGGCGTATCCTACATAGTACAGCGCGGTGCAGAAGCGGTTTATTCTCAAGAAGGACAAGAGCAAATTAAACAGCTTATAAGTTTCTACTTAGAAAACGCCAAAATTATTCGCGATCGCCTTACCGCTGCGGGAATGCAAGTTTACGGAGGAGTTAACGCACCTTACGTATGGGTGAAAACACCGAACGGTCTTAGCAGTTGGGACTTTTTCGATAAATTAGTAAATAGCTGCAACGTAGTAGGTACACCCGGTTCCGGTTTTGGTGCTGCGGGTGAAGGTTATTTTCGTATTTCAGCTTTTAATAGTAGAGAAAATGTCGAAGAAGCAATGAAGCGGATTACTGAGAAATTTAAAGTTTAAAGTTTAAAGTTTGGGATCTTGGTCAGGCATTTTGCCTGACTATAATTATCACAAAAATTTTGGCTAGTTTCGATATAAATAATATTTATTAAGTGTTGTTTTTAATACACTTCGTCATGAGTTCCAATATCAATTAGTAAGATTTCTTCTTCCCCAGAATTTTCATTTTCTACGAAGTTAAATACTATACGACAGTCATACTCAACCGAACAAGCCCAAGCTCCAGATAACTTACCTTTCAATTCATGGGTTTGCAATAAAGGCTCAAATGGGTCATTAGCCAAAAGTGCAAGCCGTTCCTCAATCTGCTCTTTGAGTTCAGGTTGTCGCTTAATTAATCGCTTAAATGCTCTTTTAAAGGAAGATGCAAAAACTAAAGTCTTCACTTATCTAACTCATTCATGATTTCGGCAACTGAGCCACGAAAAACTTGCCCCGAACGGTATTCTACATTTGCTTGAACAATATTTGCAGCAATTTCATCGCGGCGCTTTTCAACAATTCGTCGCTGTACGACTTGAATAAGTGCCTCCTGTTCGTCTAAAGATAATGTTTCTACACTTTCTAAAACCTTATTAAACCTAGAATCTGCCATTATTTCTGCTTCTTTTCCCCAGTTTACATTGCAATTTTAACAATAATTCTAGGAAGTCTCCTTGCAATTCTTAATGATTCTAATTTTGATGATAAAATTTTAACTGTAATTCGTGACTAGTTGAGCAATAAAACTTAATCTCAAAAATTGAACAATTATCTAATCAATACAATTTTAGAAAAAGCCGTAAACTGGGCGGAAACACGTTCGGAAATTTTAGCATTAGCTTTAGTAGGTTCTTATGCGCGAGGTGAAGCAAAACCCGATTCCGATATTGATTTGATGGTAATTACTCCAAATACAGACTTTTTCCGCAGCAATCATCAGTGGATGCATCAAATAAACTGGGAGTCTATTAATTATCAAATTTTAAAGTGGAATGATGCTGAATATGGTGTAGTCTGGTCAAGACATATATATTTAGATAGTTTAACTAAGGATTTAACCCATATAAAAGTTGAAATCAGCTTTGGTTTACCAACATGGGCATCAGTTAATCCTATTGATTCGGGTACATTCAGTGTAGTTAGTCGCGGCTGTAAAATTCTTTACGATTCACAAGGAATTTTAACTAATTTGATGTTTAAAATAGATTATCACTAAACAGCGAACAGTAACCAGTTAGCCAATTCATATTGTTAATTAATAATTGATTAAAATGTCTATTTCAAAAGCTGAAGCAAAGCAACTTCTAGAAAGAATGATTTTTGAAGATACTCATCCTCAAGATTGGGTACAAGATGTTTGGGGATTAAGTCCACTGCTAGGAGATAGTGCTGCTAAAATCTTTGAGGTTTTTGAAGCTTTGATTGAATGTTGTCCGGAAACGCAACTAGAAAATTTACTGCAAAGTTATTATCAACAACAATTAATGGATAATGATTTGCATCCTTCTGATAATAATTGATAATTGATAATTGGTTATATTATGCCCCAAACTAAAATTTATGGTGTTTCTGAATATCTAAATCCGATAAAAAATCAACTTAGTATGGTAATTCACAGTTGTTTTGTTGATGTGCTGCAATATCCCCCGGAAAAACGTTTTCATCGCTTTTTCCCTATGGATAAATCGGATTTTATTTTTCCTTCAGATAAAAGTCAAAGCTATATAATTATTGAAATTAGTATGTTTGAAGGACGCTCGATTGAAGTTAAGAAAAACTTGATTCTGTTGCTTATCAAACGTATTGGTGAAAGATTTCGTATTTCTAATAATGATATTGAAATTACTATTTTTGAAACACCAAGACATAACTGGGGATTGCGTGGTGTTCCCGGTGATGAGTTAGATTTAGCTTACAAAGTTGATTTGTAAACAAGGTCGTAGGAGTTAGGAGCTATATGATTTTAGATTTTAAATTAAAATCTACCCATTCTTAATGCTCAATGTGCAATTATCTATACCTGATTCATGAAAATTTAATGTAGCTTTATGAAATTTTTATATGTTAAATCCTGGGTATATAGTTATTCGCAGAAACAATGATTGTGAAATCTTTAAGTTAATTTATGAATCAGTATCAGTTTTTAGACAAGCGTTTTCAAGAATATAATGTAGCTTTAATGAAAACATTGCAAAATTTAGCTACTCTCTTAGAAGCAGAAAAATGCTGGCATCAAAGTAAACTTCTTAAAACAATGGTTGATGTTTTATCGGAAATCGAAACTAAAAACACCCAGTCGATCGCAGCAATCGAAGAGGATATAAAAACATCGCTATTGTTAGACTAAAACGTTAACGAAATAGTCTATTAAATAATCAAAGTAACCAATGAATTCATCGATCGCTTTATCTGAAACAACAGCGGAAGATTGCCAATCTCTAATATATTTACTTTTAATCAACTCGAATGCTTTTAAATATATTTCTACTGGTGGTTCGTAATGGGTCACTACTCCTTTATAAAGTAAACGGGGTTCGATTTCATTTTCCATGCAGCTACCAATTAATTTAAGGTATTTGCTGATGTTACGACAAAATTCTTCTATATGGGGATGTTCCGGAGCTAACAAATCGAATGCTACTGTCTGTGCTACTTCGATTCGATTTGCTAGTAACCATCTTCCTCCTTCTATACATCCAGCCCTTTGTGATTCTAATTCTGGAAGCGATGTAGTCAACTCTCTTTCGATAGATTCTAAGGAGTAACGAAGTTTGTCTTGTCTTTCTTGAATTTCTTTAAGACTTACTATTCCCACATGAGACAGCTTTTTATCTTCTAATTCTCTTAATAATACTTCTACGGTTGGTTTGATGATTTTCGCGATAAACTCTATCTGTTCGTGAATAACCTCTAAAACCTGATTGCGTAGTTCGTAATTGACGATTTTATCTAAACGATTATTTGTACTTTCTTCCAAAAAATCCAACTGTTGCTGCAAAGAATAAATCATCTTCTCTTGAGAGAATTTTTCCTGTGGTTCAGCTTGATAGAGTTTTCTTTCTAAACCTTCTATTCTTTTCTGCATTCCTCTTAGTCGAGATGTATTCACCCAAGGACTGAGTATAAACTCTGCAAATCCATGCAAAGTTCTGCCAATCCTTGCTAAAACTCCCACACTATTCAACTTTTGAGCCATTCAATTTATCCTTGAAATTTTATACACATGAATAAAATGTATTTACTTGATTTATCCCGACCATAATATGGTGACTGCAACCAGTTCCAACGATAGAGTAGTAATCAAAACACGCTGCTTGATGGTATTATCAATCGCGATTATGCTGTAGTTGTAGAAAATTCTACCGATACTAATTAAAAAGCGCAATCATGCTTACTCACTTAAAATTGCTTTACCTTTCTCACATCTATTCTAGCAATGTAAACGTTTTTAAGGATTTAGCTATACGCAATTTTAGCTATATGCTTTACCATAAAATTACAATTTCTCTATCTACAAAACATTTGTTTTTTATATTTTGATTCTAAAAAATAATCCTAGAGACAGATGCTTCCAGTCACTATTAATGTTATCCAAGAAAAATCTTCTAAAATTAACAGTAAATTTATCAAAAAGCATTAAACATACATCAAAAATTGTTGTCAAAATATTGGTAGGCAAACCCGTACTTAAGTATTAGCGTTTTCTACCCCAAAAATCGTAGTTTAGATAGATACAATCGAAGTATGGCTTAAGTAATGCTGTTATTAATCAGAAATTTAATCATTATTTAGCGTACTTCAGGAGGAATATGGGTAATCAATTAAAAACTGCTGTTTTGCTAGCTGCTTTAAGCGGTCTTTTGATAGCTATTAGCTACTGGGCGATCGGCGGTATTACTGGTTTAATTTTTGGTATCGCGATCGCGGCAGTAACTAACCTTGTATCTTGGTATCAATCGGATAAAATTGCTTTAGCAGCCTATCGAGCGCAACCAGTATCGCCAAACGAAGCGCCGCAACTCTATCGTATAGTTGAAAGACTATCGGCAAAAGCAAACATTCCTACCCCAAGGTTATATATAGTTCCTGGTTCCAACGCTAATGCTTTCGCGACTGGGAGAGACCCTGAAAATGCTGCGGTTGCGGTAACTCAAGGAATTTTAAATATCCTCTCGGAGGAAGAGGTTGAAGGTGTACTTGCTCATGAACTGACCCACATTATTAATCGCGATACACTTACCCAAGCAGTTAGCGCTACCATCGCGGGGGCAATTTCCTTTTTGGCGCAGATGGTAAGTTATAGTTTATGGTTTGGTGGGAATTCGCGGGATGGTAATAGAAATGCGAATCCGTTAGGAATGTTATTCACAATTACCTTAGCCCCTTTAGCTGCAAGCGTAATTCAGTTAGCAATCTCCCGCACCAGAGAATTCTCGGCTGATGCTGGTGCAGCAAAGTTAACGGGTAATCCCCGCGCTCTTGCACGAGCTTTGCAGCGGTTGGAAGCGACAGCAAGACAAATGCCAATGCAAGCAAATCCAGCTTTTGAGCCTTTATTGATTATCAATCCTCTTAGTGGCGAGTTTTTGGGTAACTTATTTAGAACTCATCCGAGTACGGAAGCTAGAGTTGAAGCATTGTTACAGATAGAACAACAATTAGCCGCAACAATTTAATTAACCATCAACGGTAAAGCTTGAAAAAAATAGCAAATGCTAGCTTAAATACAGTAAAGTTAGAACCAATAAAAATTGTATTTTCGTTCTAATTCATGTATTCTCAGCTATTGCAAACCATTATTCAAATTTCAGGCGCTGATAATTCATAATTAATAATTCATAAATCCTTACCTGTATCTAAAATCATGACAGATAATAACGAACAACCCAAAGTAATAGTAGAAGTCAGCCCCCAAACCACCGAAATGGTAGAAAGCCAAATGGTTGGAGAAAGTCAGGATGTTAAAAACGAAACCGCTGCATTGATTGAAGCACTTAAGAGACGCGCTCAAGCAGAAGCACAATCTGCCGGTACTCTAACCCGCGAAACCTACTTAAGTGCGGTACGTCAAGCACGAGAATCAATCGAACAAAACCAGTTGATCGAACGCGCTCGGATTGAAAACGCTTTTGATATGGTGCAAAATGAAGCCACCAAAAACTTTGAATCGATTGTTGCTGAAGTTCAAGAATTTGGCGATCGCCTCCAAGCAGCTGCACAAGCAGCCTGGGATGTCCTAACAGCACCGCGTCCATAGTTTTAGCGTCAAAAAATAATTTTGTCGGGACGTTGCAGTGATGTAGCGTCTTTTTTTTTAAGATGGGGACAAGGAGATGGGATGGGGGGATGGGGAGAGGAGGTAGATAAATATTTTCCATCTTTAACCTTTGACCTTTGACCTTTGACCTTAATTACTCATTGACTCATATAATATTAAGGTTTTCATAAAAACTTGAAAATCCCTGCTCGAATTTTTAGAAGTAATACCTTTCAACTACCTTGCCCTGAAAGGGACGAGGATTGCTAAAAACAAATTTAGCAACGTAAGTGTTGAATAGCCCCGAAGAGACTAATTGCGGTTAAAACTTCCGAATGCTTCTCCAGTTCGGAAATACTTTAAAACCTTTTGTTAGGTTGTCGGGTAAAGCCGAGACATCTGTAATTAGTTGGGCGAGGAGACAATTTACGGGTTTGCTGGTTCCTGGGATTATATCGATTTAAAAACCAGCATTTAAATATAAAACCGTCCTATAAGGACGGGGTTTGAGACCCAAGGAGTTTTGATGAGAAGTTACTATTGCGGCGAAGTGCGTTCATCTAATATCGGAGAAACCGTCACCTTGTATGGGTGGGTAGACCGTCGTCGCGATCATGGGGGTGTGATATTTTTGGATTTGCGCGATCGCACTGGTATTGTGCAAATTGTTAGCGACCCACAACGGACTCCTGATTCTTACGAACAGGCTAATTCGCTACGTTCGGAGTACGTTGTCAAGGTGACGGGTAGAGTCTTGCAACGACCCGAAGAGTCTTTGAATCCTCGTTTACCTACTGGTGAAGTTGAAATCTACGTCGATAATATTGAACTGCTCAATGCAGTGCGATCGCAATTACCTTTCCAAGTTTCTACTGCGGATACGGAACCAGTACGGGAAGATTTACGATTAAAGTATCGTTATTTGGATTTGCGTCGGGAACGTATGGCAGGTAATCTACAGTTACGCCATCAAGTTGTGAAAGCTATCCGTCGCTACCTGGAAGATGAAGAAAACTTTATCGAAATTGAAACTCCCATATTAACTCGTTCGACTCCTGAAGGCGCAAGAGATTTTATTTTACCGAGTCGCGTTAATGCCGGTGAATGGTTCGCTCTACCCCAGTCTCCGCAACTATTCAAGCAAATTCTGATGGTATCGGGTGCCGATCGATATTATCAAATTGCCCGTTGCTTCCGCGATGAAGATTTACGTGCTGACAGACAACCGGAATTTACTCAGTTAGATATGGAAATGAGTTTCATGTCTCTTGAGGAAATTATCGCACTCAATGAAAAGTTAGTCGGTCATATCTTCAAAACTGTTAAAAACATCGATTTACCGCACAACTTTCCGCGTCTTACCTATGCTGAAGCAATGGAACGTTACGGCAGTGATAAACCTGATACACGCTATGGCTTAGAACTAGTTAATGTCTCGGATTTACTCAAAGACTGCGGTTTTAAGGTATTCCGCGAAGCTGTTGCAAAAGGCGGGATTATCAAAATTTTACCGATTCCCGGCGGCGATGTGATATCTAATGTCCGTATCAAACCGGGTGGTGATATTTTTAGAGAAGCTAGCGAAGCCGGTGCTAAAGGTTTAGCCTACATCCGCGTTAAGGAAAATGGCGAAATTGATACCATAGGTGCAATCAAAGATAATTTAAGCGACGAACAAAAACAAGAAATTTTACAGCGTACTAATGCTAAACCAGGACATTTATTGCTGTTTGCTGCTGCGGATTCTAACACCGTTAATAAAACCTTAGATAGAATACGTCAGTTTGTAGCCAAGGAATTCAAATTAATCGAACCGGATAAAATTAATTTACTTTGGATTACAGATTTCCCGATGTTTGAATGGAATACAGACCAAAAACGCTTTGAAGCACTACACCATCCATTCACCGCACCCCATCCTGATGATTTAGAAGACCTAAAAACCGCTCGCGCTCAAGCTTATGACTTAGTGTATAACGGCTTTGAAATTGGTGGTGGTAGCTTGCGGATTTATCAAAGAGAAATTCAAGAACAAGTATTTGAAACAATCGGTTTATCTGCCGATGAAGCATACAATAAATTTGGCTTTCTTTTGGAAGCTTTTGAATACGGTACTCCTCCTCACGGTGGTATTGCCTACGGTTTAGATCGTTTGGTGATGTTATTAGCAGGTGAAGAGTCAATTCGAGATGTAATTGCTTTTCCTAAAACTCAACAAGCAAGTTGTCTGTTAACAGATGCACCTTCAACTGTAGATGCTTCTCAGCTTAAAGAATTGCACGTTACTTCGACTTACAAGCCTAAATCTAAGTAACCTTAGAGGAGAATTGGGATGAGTCCGTTTTCTGCCCTTTTCCCTATCTCCTCATCTCGGTTTATAACTTTTAAATACCTGAATTAGGAAAGCTTACTACGATAAATTGAGGGTTACAATTTCCGTTTTACAAGCGATTATTTTTGCATGGCGAGTACGGTGTGAGCCATATTTTCTGTATCCTAAATATCTAATTAATAAATTATCATAAATGCCTATCTTATTAATAAGAGTGGCTTTTATTGCAGCCTTCATATTTACTGTAATAAATACTGAGCTTTTTAGGAATTGTATCCAGGTACTCATTTTTCGGTTATAGAACGGTCGGTTTTTTCTCTCCAAGTAAGAAAATGTCCAATATTTAGTTTGAGCAATCTAGCAACTACTACACCAAAACAAATCTATCAAAAGTAGTTTTATGAGTCATCCTATAGAGCAGTACATGATTGGGGACTATAAACATAAAAATTTATTTGAAAGAAAATATCAAGATACTGTATAATCACTGATAAGAAAATAAATGTTTTTCTCAATAGCTCGAAAAAATACTTACCATAGCTTTACTCAATAGCTATGAATATAGGCTGTGAAAAGTGTTTTGGCACTCAATATAAAGATATTGTAAAGATAATATCAAGATATTGTGAAGTACTAGATTGAGTTATTATTAGTGTCTTTAAAACGTTGATAAGATTTTATCTCTAAAAAGGATGGTGGAGGTTTTGCATTAAAAATAATTAAGTTTTGACTCTAACTGTATTTTTTGTAAATTTGACATTTAGCTGTAATTTACTTTATATCAACTAATTTCTGTCAGATTTAACAGGCTTGGAGTATAAACTAATTTTAAAAACCGTTCAGGTTGATTTTGCATGATTAAAAAGACTATTGAACAGCTAGTTAAATCAGTTTTTTTGCTGTTAGTCGTATTCAATAACAATTCAGTTATGTATTTAATGGAAGTTGGACTTTGATGGTCTAGTAGATCTCAGTCTTTCTAAGTCGGCATTACGTTAATGCTGTATAAAGTATTTGTAGGTGCAAGGAAGTTAGATTTGCTAGCAATTAAAACAGTTAAGCATCTCTGAACTACAATGTGGTGAATACAAATAATTTACTTGCAACTAAATAAAAAATTATTGTATTATTTCTTTAGCTAATTATCGCAGTAAGTTAAAAGAAGCAGTCCAAACTTATTAATTATGAGTAAATAAGAGGTTTCTATGAAAACGAATATTTTAAAAGTCTATTTATAAAATATCATAAATTGAGTGCAGATTCAACTGCGTCTATCGAAGGTTGAATTACAAAACAGACCATATCTAATTAAGGTTAAATAGCTGTGGTTTTTTGTGCTGAACGTATGGGCTAAAGTGTGCTTAACTGAGCCTTCCCTCTTAATGCCATAATTACTGGGCGTTAAAAATTGAATTGTGTACTTTGTTTATAGTGTGACTTAAAAATATGCGTGCATCTAAATTGCTCTTATTAAGCTTCTTTTCAATCCGGTAGTTGTTGGGATTGTATGAATTCATGAAAGAAATTAAATTGCTCAGAAGATGCGATCGCAATCGCAAGCGTTCCAAAAGAAGGGCTATCAATTGTCCCATACATGGATGTTATTTAGATAGCGTCAGTCAAAAATATAAACTATTTGCTTCCGAAGCTGGACAACTTCGGCAAAAAGGAATAGGAAGACAGAATGCATTAATATTAATTGCTAGTCAAACCGCAGTGCTTTTAGAAGATGAGTGGTTGGAAGCGTTTTGGTGCGATGAATGCCAGCGAACAGAATGGTATCATGTCAAAACAATCAACAAAAGCTCCAGCCAAAATACTGGAAGTACCTCTTATTCCATATCGGTAGCACCCCCTCAACTGTGGAAACAAGCTACGGGAGTAGATGAAACTAGAGGAAATCCTAGCGTCAGTGAATTTACTCGGAGAAATTCAAAAATGCTTGGCTACAAGAATCTTTAGAACAAAGTAAATATTTTAGATTTAGTTGAAGACCGGATAGTTGTTAAAGATATTTTATCAGGGTTAATTAGTAATTAATTTGAGCTATTTTAGCTACATTCATTTTTTTATTTTGTCAAAGCCGAATTATTCTCATATTGATTTTAAATAAAGAGTAATTTATTAGAGGTATTAATTTGAATAAGAATCCATTTATCTAAAGATATCGAATCTTGGGGAAGAATTGCCATTCAAACAAAATGTAAATTTACGGGTATTGCTCAACCATTAACTTTTAATATATGTAGTAAGGAGGGCAATTACTATTAATAAAGGAGCTTTTGCTTTGAAGCTGATGTATCGCTTGATCGCGAGCTTCTTAAAAAGCCAACGATTTATCTCTCTTAGTGTAGATATGTGAAAACTCTACATATTGTTTACTGTTAATTATCACTCATAACTTATTGACACTTAGCGATAATCTATATGCAAACCATACTTGAAAAGCCTAAATTCACAGTTTTCAAACCACAGCATTCCATTACAGCCGCAAATGCATATGCGTTTGAACGGGAATTAACTAATACTTTAAAGCAAAACCCTCATTTTGCATTGCTAGTCGATTTAGAACAAGTAGAATTTGTAGATAGTGCTGGATTAATGGCATTAATATCTAGTTGTAAAGTAGCCCAAAACTTGGGAACGCGCTTTAGTCTTTGCTCTATTTCCCCTTCTTTAAGAATCATCATTGAATTAACTCAACTCGATAACGTATTTGAGATATTTGCATCCCAACTCAAATATATAGAGATGTTTTAATTTTGTATTTATTTTTAGATTAAAACAATGCGCTTTCTCGATTTACTTAACTGTCGTCAGGATAAAATATTTGGCATTGTTTTCATTCTGTCAATTACGTTTTTCCTACAACTTTCCTTTAATCTCAATCAAACCGATCGCAATATATTTCCACAGATTATCCAGAGCAAATAGCGATCGCCAATATCATGCTTTGGGTTTAAATAATGTTGCGATCACTGGTGGAGGTTACGTCACGGGGATTTACTTTCATCCGAGAAAGCGCGATTTAATTTATATCAAAACTGATATCGGTGCTGGTTCCGTTGTTAACCAGAATATTCCTGCTTTTTCTGTTGCAGTTGGTACACCTGCAAGAATTATTAAAAACCGTTTAGATAAACAAACCGCATTTTCTGCACAGGTGCGATCGCAAAAGTCAAGAAATTCCTAGTAGATGCACCTTTGAACAAAATGGATGGCTAAATTCAAGCCATCCAACGCTGGTTTATCTCATAAGTAGATTTGCTAAAAAACGGGAATGACCGTTCTTATCAAACCTTTTGCGCGTAACTTTGCTATAAACCTCTAAGTAGCCATCTACCATACTTTTAATGCTGAAATTACGCTCGACATGAGCGCGACATTCGCTTCTATCTATTTCTCCCAGACGTTGAATTGCATCAACATAATCATCAACACTGTGACATAAAAAGCCAGTCTTACCATGTGCAATCACTTCCGGTACGGAACCCAATGGTTTCGCAAGTACGGGGGTTCCCGCAGCCATTGATTCTGTCATTACCAGTCCAAAAGGTTCTCTCCACGTTATGGGGAATAACATGGCGATCGCACCACCCAAAAGCTCATTTTTTTCAAAATGATTGGCTTCACCCAAGTATTCTATATTTTTGCCATCAAGATGAGGCTTAATCTTACTTTCAAAATAGTCTACGTCAACTCTATCGACCTTACCAGCCATCTTTAAAGGTACACCGGACTTTTGAGCTATTTCTATAGCTATGTGGGGTCCTTTTTCCGGAGAAAGTCTACCTAAAAATGCCAAATATGGAGAGTTTTGAGGTTTTGCATAAAAACGATGGCTTTCAGTATCGATACCGTTGTACACTGTTGCCGCATAATTTAGCTCTTGAATCGGTTCCCGTTGAGCATCGGAAATGCTTATATAGGGTTGTTCTTTTGCTTCTGAATAAACCTTCTTGGTGTCTGAGTTGAATGCACCGTGCAGAGTATGTACCGTTGGGGTATCGACAAAACTAGCGTGAAAAAGAGAATTATAACCAACGTGAGAATGAATTACATCGAATTTATTAGCCTGCTTATAAACTCGACTCAACTGCAAGGCTTCATAAGCGGAATACTCTGATATGGAAGGTTCTAAACGAAAAGCGCGGGGATAAACAGACTCCAAATTTGCCAAAGTTAACGAGTCTCCCGAAGCGAACAAAGTCACTTCATGTCCTCGTCGGACTAATTCATCGGTCAATAATCCTACGACCAACTCAACACCACCATAACCGGGGGGAGGTACTCTCTCCCACAGCGGAGCAACTTGAGCTATTCGCATATAAATCTCCTAAACTTTATGTAATCAACTTTAACGAAGCGAAGCAGACATACCTACTACCGGAGGATAGAAATATATTCATTATATATTCTTCCTTAGAGGTATATAACTAAATAAAACTCTTTCCAGAATGTATATTTAGTTAAACTGAACTTAATTGTTGAACATAGCGTCATTAAACGAGAACTTGAATTTATCAAACATTGCCTTGACTTAATACCTTGATATTTCTTAAATCGAGTCGGGTTTTCGTCTAGGTTTGTCGATCCCTCTAAAGTGTCTCCGCATACAATTCACCTTGATTATACGCGAAAATATATAAAATGTTTTGCTAGTTTAATTACATTATGATTCACAATGCAAGCTCCAAGCGTCATCCAAGGTTTTATGAATCTTATTTTAAATTAATATGAATCACACTTTAATCCAAATAGTTATAAATACTACAATTACAGTAATCTAAACCACATCTCACATAACTTAATTAAAATTTAATCTTCTTAAAATGTATGATTCTGGTAAGTCAACGAAACAGCGACTTCTAACATTGCTGAGTGATTTTGGAATTAGCGACGAGTATGTTGCCGTAATGAAAGGTGCGATCGCGCAAATTAATCCAATGTTAAGAGTAATTGATATCACGCATCAAATTCCACCGCAAAACATCATTGCAGCCAGATTCTGTCTGATGAATGCCTTCCCTTATTTCCCCGTGGGTACCGTCCACGTAGCGGTAGTAGACCCCGGTGTCGGAGGGAAGCGTAGAGCAGTTGCTGTAGAGTTAGCCCAAGGCTTTTTAGTTGCTCCAGACAATGGCTTAATTAGTGGAGTCTTGAGTCAAAATAGCGCGATCGCAGCAGTCGAACTCACAAATCCCGACTATTGGCTGACTCAACCAAGTAATACTTTTCACGGCAGAGATATCTTTGCACCCGTAGCAGCGCATCTAGCTAACGGCATATCTTTGCAAAAACTGGGACAAGAAATAAATCCCGAAAGTTTGGTTAAATTAGATTTACCCGAATGCAGCCGAAAAGATGATATTTTAATAGGCTGCATTCAATATATTGACCATTTCGGAAATTTAGTAACTAACATTCCGCAAAATTTTGTCAAAGGGAAAAATTGGAGTGCGGAAATACAGGGAAATACTATCAAAGCACAAAAAACTTACTCCGATGTGAAAATAGGAGAAATTATTGCCCTTATTGGTAGTCACGGTTGGGTAGAAATTGCCGTGAATGGTGGAAATGCCGAGTTAGAATTAGGTGTAAAATTTGGGGATGAAGTGCGAATTAGTTGATCATGATTTTTCATCCCAATGGAAGATTTATGTACATCGTTTTTCTGATATTAGTAATTATAAAGAACAAACATTAACCTGCAATAAATATTCATTCTATCTATAGTGTATTAGGTAGACATAGAAGATGAATTTCGCAACCAGAATTTGTCATTGCGAGCGGAACGCAGTGTAGGGAAGCAATCGCAGCATCTAGGAAGATTACGTCGCTACCCTCCGGGAACATCTATGTCCTTTGGACACGCTGAGCCGCACTTCGTGAACGCTAACGATGAACGCTCGTAATGACGTAATTTCGTCACTTTTGCGTAAGTCCTGTAGAAGATGAATTTCGCATAAAATCTATGAAAATTACGAATTTTTTAAAATACTCAGTTTTAGGATTATTCGGAATATTCGGTTTTCTAATTATTTGGGGATTAATTGAACCAAAGTTTTTTGATATTGAAGAAGAAACAGCAGTTATTCCTAATTTACCACCTGCTTGGGAAGGAAAACGTATCGGTCAACTGGCTGATTTCCAAGTAGGAATGTGGTTTGATAATACTGGTACTATGCGCCGCAGTATTGAAAAGCTTGTGGAAAAACGACCCGCAGCAGTGTTAATTAGCGGCGATTTTATTTATCATTCCTTACCAAATGCATCAGAAGAACTTAGTAAAGTTACTAACGCAATCCAACCATTAATAACAGCAAACATTCCGACTTATGCAGTATTAGGCAATCATGACTACAGTCATAAACCACCAAAACCAGAACTTGGAAAACAGGTTAAAGCTGCATTAGAAAAAATAGGCGTAACGGTATTGCAAAATCAAGCAGTTAAGATTAATTCACCTGTCGTAGAAGCAAATAATCAACCGCTTTATTTAGTCGGAATTGGTTCTTATATTGCTAATAATTCCAACGTTAAGAAAGCTTTAACACAACTTCCCGAAAATAGTCCTCGTATGGTGATGATGCATAATCCGGCATCCTTTGAGGCATTTCCACCGCAAACCGCACCTCTTGCTGTTGCAGGACATACTCACGGCGGTCAAATTCGGCTACCCTTTGCACCACAATGGTCTTGGGTATCATTAGTTAAAGGTGAAGAAGTATACGGTGACGGTTGGATTAAAAACTATGGAAAACAAGGTAATCACCTTTATGTTAATCGCGGTATCGGATTCAGCGATATTCCTCTAAGAATTAACTGTCCTCCAGAAGTTACTTTATTCACGTTACGTTCTCGTCGAACTTGATTAAAGTATCCGCTCTTTACTTGCCGATCGCACGTAGGGCTTCCCTCAATTCGAGCTAACATAATCAAAGACGATAGGAGATTATATATGACTGTAGCTAAAACTTCTGCTCGCGAACTTTTACGAGCTGCTTATGACAACCGTTACACTTGGGACAAAAATTTCCCCGGTTATACAGCAGATGTAACTTATAAATATGAAGGTAAAGAATTTAAAGGAAAAGTCCGCGTTAACCCCGATTTGAAAGCGGAAGTTTTTGACATAGAAGACGAACAAGCCAAAGAAGCAATTAATAATCAGCTATGGGAAGTTGCTATTCACCGCATTAGACGCGAATTTGAAGACTCCCACAAAGACAATACTTTTAGTGAAGGTGATACCGACGAATCCGGTGCAGTGGAAGTTTTAGTTGGTGGTAAGGCTTCTGGTGATAAATACAAAATTCGCGATCGCGAAGTAGTTCTCGTTCACCGTCACATCCACGGTGTAGTAGTTACAATCAACACCTTCAGCACCCACGACACCGGCGCAGGCTACCTAGCTCATCGCTATGATTCGGTATACCACGATCCGAAAACAGGCGAACAAAAAGGTGGTAAAAGCGAATTTGACGACAAATACGAAAAAGTTGGCGATTATTTCATCATTAACGAACGCACAATCACCACTGAAGTAGAAGGAAAACCCAAGCCCATGCAGTTTATCTTTTCTAATATTCAGATGCTAGGTTAATTGCGGAAGGGAATAGGGAATGGGGAGATGAGGGATGGGGAGACAAGGAGACAAGGAGAAATTAATTAACAATATTAATTGTTAATTCCTCACTCTTAACTCCTAACTCTTTCAATTACCAATTACCCATCCCCCATCTCCAATTCCCTACTTTTGTAATTTCTGAACATTATCTTCCCAATTTCGACCGTCAAAAGGTACTATTTCAAACTGAGATATTACATCACCATCAAGACAGCGTAGATTGACATCAATACAGTCGGGATGACTGCGAGGAATATAAAAAGAATGAATTCCGCAGTTTTTACAAAATTTGTGTTTTGCTACACCAGTATTAAACGTGTAGGTCGTTAAATTATCTTCACCTTTTAATAAGGTAAACCGATCTTGCGGCACTATTAAATGTATAAAACCTTTCTTGGTACAAATTGAACAATTGCAGTCGTCAGCTTTGCGCTCGCGAACTACAACCTGAAAACGCACCGCTCCACAATGACATCCACCTTCGTAAGTTATTGATTCCTCGATATTTGCCATAATTTATTAATTATCAATCTTAGATTCTCAATTCCTAACTTTTCTTACAAATAGTCCTGCAAGAAGTCTAACGGTTCATCTTCCCAAGCGGGTTCTGGTACCATCCAGCTTAATGCTTTGTTAATATCTTCTTCTATTTCATCGCTGTCTTTTCTATCAAATAATTCCGCCAAGATTTTCCAGTCACGCTCGTTGAATTCCACTAAGGGTGGAGCGTGTACTTCTGCTTTTTTCGGCGAATCTATACCGAAGTTTTTTATTGATTCAGGTGAAATATCGCTTTTCACAAATTCATCGTAAACGTATTTTAAATCGGTATACACTAATCAAAGGTTGGATAGATGAATATCTTATATATTTCATACAACGGCTAAACATTTTCTGCGACGGGAGCTTTTTGAGAATTTTTGTGCAAGATTTATTCAAAATATATTCAAAATATATATTCTGCATCGGTTAACTTTAACTTAAATGCATGATTTTAATAATTTTGATTTTTAAAAATAAATATTTGTTAATTAAATCCAGGACTTACGCACGGACAACGTAATTGCAGTCATTGCGACGGTCGGGAAGCAATCCCAAACCATTGGGAATTCGTAACAAATGCGTAAGTCCTAAAATCATGATTAAAATTACCTAAAAAGTATATTGGGTGATGGTTCATCCTATCCTACTCAAGGCAATACCCTCAACGTTGATGAAAATTTTCTGGAAATTGCTCAATTAATTCCACGTTAAACACTTCAGCAAAACACCTTGCAACGTGAATCCTTACTTCCGTGCAGGTAATACCGGGAATCCATTCGGTTAAACTAGCTACAGCTTTATCGGCTATACCGCAAGGCACAATCCGCTCAAAGCCTTTCATGTCAGGACAAACGTTTAATGAAAATCCGTGCATGGTAATCCAGCGACTTACTTTTATACCAATTGCTGCGACCTTACGACCTTCAACCCATACACCAGTGAGTGATGGTATACGTTCTCCTGACAATTTGTAAACTGCTAAGACGCGAATTAATACTTCTTCTAGTTGACGTAAATACCAATGTAGGTCTTGACGATGACGCTGTAAATTTAAAATCGGATACCCTACCAGTTGTCCGGGACAATGATACGTTACCTCACCACCTCGCTCAATTCGATGCACTTCATAGGTATTTTTCTCAGGATCGAATTTGAGAAATTCGCTACTTGCTCCTCGTCCTAAAGTGTATACGGGAAGATGTTCTAACAATATCAACACATCATCTAAACTTGGGTCTTTAATCCGCTGACCAACAAGTTCTTTTTGCCACATCCATCCATCTAAATATGGCATTACTACTTGGTTATATAACGAACATCGGTTATTTGTGGCAGACATACTATAAAAACTAGTAAAAGGCAAGAAGTGTAAGACACTCAATGTGTTTCAAGTTACCGCGATTGAATAAACAAATGTCAAGCAATGCAAAGGATTTTAAAGGAAAGTCACATAAAGCAGTTTTGTGAAAAATGAAGTGTTAAGTTGAATATATAACTCAGTTGTGTGGGGAGGAGTTCTCTACGGGCGATCGCCATTACGTCTTCTTAAAAGCCAAAGTGCTATCATGCGAATGGTATCTAGCTAATTTTTTAATTGATTAGGAGTTAATTCAATTGGAGTTTAGCTTAAATATGAGAAACTTTCGCATTAAGAAAGAACCTAAAAATAGTGTAAACGTTTCAGAACGTAATGAAAACGGTAGTTGTGACACTTACCGTAGCTTTTTGTTCAAATTTTCTTCATACCAAATAAGTATTCGAGCGGGAGAGTTTTATGAAGCTTGTCATCCACGGCAAAAATATTGAAATCACGGATGCGATTCGGGAATACGTGCATCAGAAGATAGAAAAAGCCGCAAGTCATTTTCAGCATATAACTAACGAGGTGGATGTGCATTTGAGCGTGGCTAGAAATCCTAGGGTTACTCCAAATCAGACAGCCGAAGTAACAATTTATGCTAACGGTAACGTGATTCGCGCCGAGGAAAGCAGCGAGAGTTTATATGCGAGCATCGATCTAGTTGCAAATAAAATTGCCCGTCAACTACGAAAATACAAGGAACGACGACGCGATTTAACTATTCACGCTGACGACAAAAACATTATTGAAGAAGTAGTTCCAGATTCATTAGTCACAGATTTAATTGGCGATCGCACTCCCGAATTACCCGAAGAAGTAGTTCGTACTAAATATTTTGCCATGCCGCCGATGACAACTTCCCAAGCTTTGGAACAATTACGTATGGTTGGACATGATTTTTATATGTTCCACAACAGCGAAACAAACGAGATTAACGTAATTTACGAACGCAACCACGGCGGTTACGGTGTAATTTTACCGCGTAACAACGGTTATTCCAATGGGAACGGAAATGGTAACGGTAAAGCTCAAGGTAACTTCACGATGCCTGTAAAAACAAACTCTAATTACTAAAAATTTACCAGTAAGATGCTTGATTTATTGGAGCAATAAAAGCATTAAGTTGAGTATTTAGCTTCTTGTGCTTGCGTAAACATAAATTTACGCAGGCACTTTTGTACAGGAGCATCGCAATTTTGAATAAATACTTTATCCGACACCCGCTTATGGGTGCGGCTACAAAAACAAAGCCCACCTTAGCTTTGCTCCGATACGAGAGTTATTAGCCCACGAAGGTGGGCTTTGTAGTATTAGCCCCAGGCTTCTAGCCTGCGGGCTTTTTGCTACATAATTATTTAAAGCATCTATAATGAATTTCATCTAATAACACTGATATGCAGCACGTATAAAAATGAATACAATTGCTCCTAATGTGTCTCAAACAATTAATCGCTTGAGTTCATTGGACGTTTTTCGCGGTATAACGATCGCCCTGATGATACTTGTAAATATGGCGAGTATTGCCGATAATGTCTATCCCCCGCTACTTCATGCTGAATGGAATGGTTGGACGGTAACAGATTTTGTGTTTCCGTTCTTCCTGTTTATTATCGGTGTAGCAATGGCTTTCTCGCTATCAAAATACACTGAAGGCAATAAGCCAAATGCGGCTTTGGGACGTATTTTTCGCCGCGCTGTGATTCTTTTTGCTTTGGGTTTATTTCTCAACGGCTTTTGGAATCAAGGTATTTGGACTTTTGGTTTAAGTACTATCCGCATTATGGGTGTACTGCAACGTATCAGTCTTGCTTACTTGTTCGCTGCTTTGATAGTCCTTTTTCTACCGCGTAAAGCACAATGGATAGTTGCGGGAATATTGCTTGTTGCTTACTGGTTAACCATGATGTACGTACCTGTTCCCAATTACGGAGCGGGGGAATTAACCGCAGTTGGTAACTTTGGTGCTTATATTGATCGCTTAATTATTCCCAAAGCGCATTTATATAAAGGGGATGGTTTCAATTTTATGGGAGATCCAGAAGGATTATTTAGTACTATTCCATCTGTTGTGAGTGTTTTGGCTGGTTATTTCACCGGAAATTTGCTCAAAAATAGTAAGGTAAATTCCTCTACGAGCATGGATTTAGTGTTATTTGGTTTAACCTGCTTAGTAATCGGTGGAACATGGGACATCTTTTTCCCGATTAATAAAAAACTGTGGACGAGTTCCTATGTAATTTTTACGGCTGGTTGGGCTTTATTGCTGCTTGCGGGTTGTTACGAACTAATTGAAGTGCGAAAAATTCGCCGTTGGGCTAAACCTTTTGAAGTGATGGGATTGAACGCGATTGCAATTTTTATGGCTTCGATTATTTTAATCAAAGTCTTGGTTAAAACTAAAGTTGGTGTAGGAGCAGAAGCACCCATGACTTACACCTGGATTTACGAAAATATCTTTGCTTCATGGGCTGGTAAATTCAACGGTTCGTTACTTTTTGCTTTTGTTACCGTACTGTTATGGTTAGCGGTTGCTTATATTATGTACCGTCAGCGCTGGTTTATTAAAGTTTGAATGAGTTAAAAGTTAAAAGTTGAGAATTAGGAATTAAAATTCTCTAATTCTGTGAAACTTGTTCATATTTAAATTAATTTGGGAACTATAAAAATACGAGAATTTTCCCAAATATGTGAATTAATGAATAAGAACAATCAACCCAAGCAAAAAAATGATAATCGCACTCAATTTATCGCTCGTTTTGGCTGCGGTTTTATCTTTGGCATTTTCTTGGCGATCGGTTTAGGATTTGTAGTTGATGCTCAAACATTTGCTGGTTTATTGGGGATAATAGTTATAGTAGCAGTAGTATGTGGTTTATTATCTGCGGCTTTTGGTGACAAGTTTTGGCTGTTATTTCGTTTTTGGTTATAATCTTGATTTTAAATTCTAATTAAACTGCCTTAATTTAAAATTTTTGTCCTAAATTTGGTTATTTAGGATAATAACTAAATAAACTATTAATCTAAAGTTACCAACTCAAATTTAATCTTAAAACAGGTTTATAGTTAAAGAGAAAAACATAGAAGCATCACAATGTCTCTAGAACCTTGTAAAGTTTGCGGTGTTCTTAACAGTAGTGAAGAAGAAATTTGTCTTAGCTGCGGTTATCCTACAAAGGGACGCAAACGACCTGTAATATTTCAAATTGCCGCGATTATTCTAGTTTTAGCTTTTCTTGTACCTTTAATTGCTACTTTAATAAATTTGATGAAACCGCAGCAAAAACCACAGCCATCAACTACTACAAAAACATCCCTCAAATAAATTGTAAGGTGTGTTAAACGCAAGACTGTCACTTGAACCGATAGCTTTGATACGTTTAACGCACCATGCAAGATTGGTGCATCGAAAAAAAATATTGATACAAACTAAAACACTGGGAGACGTTGCTTTCTTTGTATCACCATTAATCTCAACATATTTTTGAAATTAAAATGACTGGATAGAAACTGGTATTTCAATTTCAACTTCATTAGCATTCAAAGCATCAAGAGTATCCCAAATTTGCTGCAACATCGGCTGTAAACCCTCACCAGTCACCGCCGAAATAATGAAAACTGGCGCGTAGGAAAGATGATTTAACTCCATTGCTAATGCTTCTAAATCCACACTTTCTTTGTCTACAGCATCAATTTTATTCAATGCAACAATTTGCGTTTTTTCTCGCAATTTCCGCCCATATGACTGTAATTCCTGCATAATCGTTTTATATTCGCCAACTACGTTTTCGCTAGTGGCATCAATGACGTGGAGCAATACACGGGTACGCTCGATGTGACGCAGGAAATCATGTCCCAATCCTGCACCAAGGGAAGCACCTTCAATTAATCCGGGAATATCCGCAAAAACCGTTCCGTCTCCGGTAGGTTTCCGAACTACTCCTAAGTTCGGGATTAAGGTAGTAAAAGGATAATCGGCAATTTTGGGACGTGCTGCCGATAAAGCTGAAATTAAAGTAGATTTACCAGCATTTGGTAATCCAATAATTCCGACTTCTGCTAACAGCTTTAACTCTAGACGTAAGGTTTTAATTTCTCCATCCATCCCCGGTAAAGCGAATTCGGGAGCGCGATTGCGGTTACTCAAAAAACACTTATTTCCTAATCCACCCTTACCACCTTCTGCAACTATTAAAGTTTGTTCGGGTTTAGTTAAATCGCCAATTAATTCGTCAGT
Source organism: Rivularia sp. UHCC 0363 (assembly GCF_034931125.1). NCBI lineage: Bacteria > Bacillati > Cyanobacteriota > Cyanophyceae > Nostocales > Rivulariaceae > Rivularia > Rivularia sp. UHCC 0363. The sequence goes on from NZ_JAYGHM010000018.1 coordinate 66,568, forward strand.
TTCACCATTATAAACAGCAGTACCACAAGGAACTTCAATTAATAAATCATCTCCAGATGAGCCGGTACAATTTTTCGGCCCACCGCGAGAACCGTTTTGCGCTACAAAACGACGCTTGTATCTAAAGTCCAGTAGAGTCTGTAAATTTGGAGAAGCAACCAAAATCACCGAACCACCGCGTCCTCCATTTCCTCCCGAAGGACCGCCAGCAGGTACGTACTTTTCCCGACGAAAAGCAACCATACCATCGCCACCTTTACCTGCTTCTACTTCAATTTTTGCTTGGTCGATAAATTGCATAATTATAAAAAATGGGAATGGGGCATGGGGCATGGGGTATTGGTTTTACCAATTACTGACCACTAAACTATTCCTAATAGCCCACTATATAGAAGAAATAATATTATCACTATTTGAAAGTCAAACCAGCATAATTAAACATAGAATGTTGATGACAAAGAAATAGTAAATATCACTTTTCCCTTCTAGTTCCAACATAGCAATTATTAAGATTTTTAGCTTGAAAGCGGTCTAAATCAAAACTTACGCAAAGCCCCCCAATTTATCGGGGGGTTGGGGGGATCTGTATGTTTGGAACACTATATTTGCCGTTGTCCGTGGGTAAGTCCGATAAATTCCTTTCTCCGATCCCCAATGCCCTATTCTATTTCAAACAAACTAAATATATTCCGAAATATCCTCCTCGCAATCATCTGCTAAATAGGACAAAGCACGGAAGCGCAAGCTTACGAGTTGTTCGTATAGCGGATTTATTTTGCACAAGGGAGGAATATGTATGACTTTGCGCCCAAATAGCTTGACATCCCGCTCAAAAGGACATTGATTCGGAATCATTTTGCATAAAAAGCGGGCAAGCTTGGGGTCTTGAACGTCCAAACCGTCCAGCCAGTCTCGCAGGGGATTCAAGGCTTCAATTGGCGGCTTTCCTGGAGGTGTAAGAGGTGAAGCAGCACCTGAAGCGGCTTCTGCTGGTTGAGGATTTTCTAAAGTCTGGCGCAGAGATTCCAGCAGGTTTTTCGGCTCTCCTAAAGCTTCACACAGTTTCTGTAATAACTCGTCTTCGCTGGGAGAATAGATTCCATCGGCAATGGCTACCATTACGGCAGTTCGTAAGAAGTTTTCTGCAACTGGGGTATTTTTACCTAAAATAGTTGCTAATTCTTCTGGCGTTATCGTTTCAAATGACTCTACACTCATCCCAGGAACTAATTCTTCTTGGGCGATCGCAGTTATTAATTGCTTTTCTTGCTCGTCAAAGTTTCCATCAGCCCAAGCAATAGTCAGCAGCCCACGCAGCCAAGCGGATATTTGCTCGCTGCTGTAGGCAGATTGAACGGAACTGGTCATAACTCACGTCTCTAACTTTCCCAAATACATCCTAACTCGCCGTCTAATTATCTTTCCGATCGCTTAGTGCTAATCAATATAAAAAAAGATTTTTGCTTGATATGTACATTGTTATAAGTAGGTTTTGATCGATGCTTTTTTTAGCTCGCGGCATAAGTCTTAGAGCCTTTGTTCATCATATGCAAGCGTTATTTCCGTAGCTACGAAAACCTGCTTTCTCATGCTTAATTCATTATAATGATATTATTGATAATTATTTCTATTTAAGTTTATACAAAAAAGTTTGCTGTTTTTTTTAGGAGGTGTATTGTGATTCAAGTCAACCTTGCTGATATCCAACAAACAGTATTAATTCTCCTTTTGGCAAGACCAGCAGGACTTGAACAAGGAAAAATCAATATCAATCGATGAAAACTATGTCATTAAACTTTGACTGGGGCATTTCTGATATCCGCCATCGGAATTAGAATTTTGGTTATCTAATCATGGAGGTTATAGCTAGCAAATTTTGAAGCTAAATTTATGCGGCTTTTTTCATTGAGCGATCGTTTACTATTTAAGTATATTCCCTGCTTAGAAATAGCGATCGCTTGTCATTATTTCAACTCAATTGACCCACAACTATAATTTTTTACAAAGGAATAAATAATGTTTCATTTTGGCATCGAACATGAGGTTGCTTTCATTGACAATGCTGGCAAATTTGCTGATTTTTCACGGGTAAAATTTGCTGATTTTAACCAAATAGTCGAAAAGTTACCTGTTTACAAAGACGATTATCCCGAATTACGAATAGGAGACGCTGGAATTAAAGAAAAGCGCTGGTATATCGAAGGTTTTGAGCGCTTTACTGATTCCGAAAAAGTTATTGAATGCGTACCCAAGGGAATCGAAATTAGAACCACTATAAATCCCGATATTCATAGTGCTATTGCTGAATTAACCGAAAGTTTTCGCTTGTTGAAAGAAACCGCAGCAGAATATGGTTTTTCACCAGCATTAATTAGCTTCAATCCTCACTACGATGCGTTCGTCCCAAATCCACCTTTAAATGAATATGAAACCATACGCAGAAACGCTTCTCCTGAAAAGCAAACTGCGAATATTCCCATGCTTACCTACGGACCTGATTTGAATATTTCGATGGTAGGATTAACCACCGAACGCATCATTGATATTGGTAAAAAACTGACTTTTTACAGTCCTTATATTATTCCTTTTAGCTACAGTTCTCCCTTTTATCAAGGTACTTTGTGGTCAGGCTTTTCTGTACGAACTTTTGTAAGAACGGGAATCAGACCTGCCACGATGGTATTTTTAGAAAAACAAGAAGAACTAATCAAAAGCGTACCATCTTTAACAAAAATTGCTCGCATTCCCGCAGAAATTGGCAGAATCGAATTTAAAGCTTTTGATAGCTGTAGTGATTTTTCTATTTATGCTGGATTATTAGCTTTATTGAAAGGTCTTATTTTAGACGAATCATTACTTGGTAGAGCAATTGTACCAGATGCTGAAAAACACAAAATTTCCGCACAAGAAGGATTTGATCGCGAGGATATTTTTAATCATGCTAAACAGATTTTACAAGCAGTAGAAACCGCATTAGCAGATGACCCCGATATTGAGTTCTTAACACCATTGAAAACTCTTTTGCAAAAACGAGAAACACCAGCCCACGAACTTGTTAGGTTGTACAAACATACTGGTTCCATAGAAGCAGTGCTGAAACAAACTTATCATAATTCGTAATTATTAATTAACTATGATTAGATTAAGAAATAGTTAAAGGTTAAAGGATAAAGGCAAAAAACCACACAGATTCTTACCTTTATCCACTAGCCCTTTTTAAGATACGAGAAAAGCTAATTAAGCTTTATTTCTTCCTGCTTTCTTGCTTGAACTTCTTGCCAAACATCTTCCCAACGTTCGCTAATTAAATCTTGGAGTTTAGCTAAGTATTCCTCAGACTGATAATTATCTTCTTCATCCTTCCATTTACTGTCAGTAACTAGTAAGGTCGAGATATCGGATGCTACTTTAATCATGATAAATTTGACGACTTCAAGGACTATTGCAATTTTATAGCAACAACTAGACTAAGTTGTATGCTGCTTTACAAAAGATGATAGTAAACTATATTTAGATATACAACAGTACTCAGAAATTGTAAGTAATTTCAAAACAATTTTTGAAAATAAATTGGTTAATTTTGTATTAAAAGTCAAGGTATGTAAATATATTTACGCGGAGAATTTTAGTAATTAGTAGTTGATGATACAAAATACTGGCTATTTTAATTTGTTTGTTATGACTAGTTGAATATTTCGTGTTTGTAAAATAATTACCAACTTACTACGGCATCCCCAGTCTTATTTTTAACAACTCTAAATTTACGATCTGAAGTTATTAATTTACTAGATTAGGACATGGTATCCCAAATTAATTTAGTATCTGTATGCCGAAACCTAGTAACTTTACCATCAGCTAAATCGTATACATGGGCTGTATTTGAGCGAAAGGATTTTTTGCTAAGATGAACCCCTGCATAAAAACCAATTACAACTATAGAATTCGCAGCATCTAAATATTCTTCAATCTCAAATCTCCAAGATTCCCAATCATTATTAAACGCTTTAAAGACATTCTCAATGACTGCATCTGCACCGTAGTTAGTCGAGCCGTTGGGAAATCCTTCATTTTGAATCCATTCTATGCTAGGGTCACAAATCCGCCGAAATGCTTCGTAATCTTTGTCTCGAAATGTCTCATAGAGTTCTTGAATTACTTCAATATTATTCATTGCAATTTTTACCCAATACCCTGTAAATTTATAAATACATCGCTTTAGCTATCAAGTAAAAAAGATAAAGGATTACTCATATTTTCAGCAAAACCAAGAATACCGCGATCGCGATGTTCGTAGATTAATTTACCATTGGAATCAAACAAAAAAGTTGCTCCCCGCTGTGTTAAATAAGCCGAATCTGGTACATAAGTATTCCAGTTGCTCAAAACTTCGGTCATATTTCGTAAGCGTAGAGTTGCGAGTTCAAAAGGACGCTGAAAACCTTTTCCTCCAGCATTTTTGAAAAATGAACCTTTGATTGGTGGTAGAGGTGTATTGCGAACAACTTCTTCATCAGCAATCAATTGAGGAGCTTTTTTATCTCCTTTATAACCCCTAAAAACTTCCCCTAAAGTTCCGGGACTACCAATTCCAGCACACATTAGCATCAAATTCAGCCAAGCCTTTTGTGATGTTGAGAGCATGGGGAAGTTTACATTTAAACCCTGATAAAGTTGTAAATTTTTGTGAATTTCAGCTTGGGAATCTACGAATAACCATTCTTGAGGGAATTGAGTGTAGTTACAGAATTTGATACCGGAGTTGCGATCGCCAATTCCAATAGCGCGAATTACAATTCCTTTAGCTTGGAGCTTTTCTCTTTCTCTTCGCAGCCACCAAGTGTATTCTAAGTTATCAAAATCCCCCAACTGCGACCAAATCAGTACGAGTAATTGCGAAGCATTCGAGCAACCATCTAAAACGGGTTTGATTTCTCCATCGCTAATTCGCAAACGTTGAGTTTGACTCAAGATAGAGTAAACATTTTCAGAATTGGAGCGTGTTTGAGTATTCATTGGTTACGAGCAACAGTCTTCAGATATTATTCTAAAACTATAAATCCTCAGATGTTCCCCTAATTATTTATATTTGATTGGTAACTAAATTTATTTAATCTATAACTTGTACAAATCCCATACGTACAAAATCATGCAATTTACGAATTCTTTGATTTTGCTCGTAGTTGAGAGGTTTGTCAGATAACATTCTCTTGCATAACCAATTTTGGTCGTGTCGAGTAATTCTACCAGTTCTAAAAATTCTTTCAATAATATTTTCCACAATCAAACTCCATTTAATAATGATAAAATCTTTATTTTTCTTGTTAACTTTATAACTCCTTTAAGTATGGCAAGGTTAATTAAAATCGTAAATATCAAAAGTTCATAAAAGTTTATATACTATATTCATCCTTTAGACATAGTTGCTTGAATCGAAAGTCTTAGTAGCGTATAAATACAATGTTATAAGTTGTGAAAGAGGTGTACCGCTCACAACTTTCTTAGATGTACCAATAATTAGATAAATAATTAAATCGTTTATTCTCAAACTTCCCCAGTATTGCCTATGTGGTATTAGCTGCCGAGTAATTCGTAAAAGCACTACAGTAAAAACCGCAGCAATAAGCGCTCATCCTAAACCGACAACAGTAGGGTCAAAGTTACAAACTTCTACAACTGTTCTAGTCAAAAAAAATATTAACTGTACCGTGTATCAGGTTAAAAAATCGCATATATTGCAAATAGCGACCTATCTATTTTAGGTAAACTACTTAAAAAATATCTCTCTGCTAACCTTTGCGCTAACCTCCGCGAAACTTTGCGTTAAAAATCATTTCTTCCTCCATCAAAACTAAATTTAAAACATGAAAACCATTATCCAAGTTGATGCATTCACCAACAAACCCTTCGCAGGAAATCCCGCTGCTGTCTGTGTTTTACCATCTCCCAAAGATGACGAATGGATGCAAAATGTAGCAAAAGAAATGAATTTATCAGAAACCGCATTTTTAGTAAAACAAGAAGACGGTTACAGTTTACGCTGGTTTACTCCCACAACAGAAGTACCATTGTGCGGTCATGCTACCCTTGCTAGTTCTCACGTTTTGTGGTCGGAAAATCATCTTTCACACAACGAAGCAGCCCGTTTTCATACTAAAAGCGGTTTATTAATTGCCAAAAAGCAAGAAGATTGGATTGAGTTAGATTTTCCCGCGAATTCTTCGGAAGCTATTTCTACACCTCCAGAAATGAGTGAAGCTTTGGGAGTACCTGTTAAAACAGTAATGAAAAATTCTTTAGGTTACTTGATAGAAGTTGAATCAGAAGAATTAGTGACAAAAATAGAGCCAAATTTTACAATTTTAGCAAAGCTATTTCCAGAAGTTATTGTTACTAGCTTAGCTGAAAATAGCTCAAAGTTTGACTTTGTATCGCGCTTCTTTTGTCCGGGATTAGGTATTAACGAAGACCCCGTAACTGGTGCTGCTCATTGCTGTCTCGCACCTTATTGGAGAAACAAATTAAATAAAGACGAGTTTTTAGCTTATCAAGCATCAAATCGCGGTGGTGTGGTGAAGGTGAAATATCCGGGAAAAGATCGAGTTTTTCTCAGCGGACAAGCTGTTACAGTTTTGCGAGGGGAAATTATTTGTTAATAGCTAAAACAATGTTAATTGTGTTGAAACCTCCTTACGTAAATTGCAAAATCCCGAATTTAAATATTTTTGTATGTCCATAAATATTTTGCTTGCTAGTGTTTTTGCTAACATCACGGGGACGGCATTTCCTACCATTTTGTAACCATCAGAAATGTACTTGTATTTAAAAATAAAATTATCTGGAAAGGTTTGAATTCTTGCACATTCTCTAACAGACAATCTGCGATATGGTTTTGCTGATTCTGGATCGAAAATCCATTTATCTTTCTCAACCCAAATCATTTTGTTGGCTTGGGGATGTATAGGAGCGTGTCTAGCACCAGCTTGTATTGTATATGATGGTTCGTCCCAAGTTCTTACTCTATTTCTGGACATATAAATACTAGAAAAGCTACCTTCTTTGTATTCATGATTTGGTATTTCCAAATGGCTTTTATCCATTTTTGAATCTATTGGTAAGGCTTCAATATCTTTTAGATTGTAAATAGCATCTCCAATAGTTAATCTTGTATTGAGTACATCGGGAAATTCAAATATTCTACCTATATCTTCTCGATAACCAATAATAATTACTCGTTTTCTATCTTGAGGAACTAGATAATCTGAAGCATTTAATAATTTATAAGTTACTTTATATCCGGCATCTTTAAAATGATCTAATATATTTGTAAAAGCTCTATCGTGTTTTTCAGCTAAAATACCGCTGACATTTTCAGCTAAGAAAAACAGAGGTTTTTTCTCTTGAATAATTCTGATATAATCAAAAAATAATTGACCTCTACTATCATCAATACCTCTTTGTGAGCCAGCTTCACTCCAACTTTGGCAAGGAGGACCACCTATAATACCAATACAGTCAGGAATTTGATCGGGAACTATTTTTCTGATATCCCTTTTATCTAATTGCGTATGCGGATGATTAAATTCGTAAGTATCCCATATAGACTTATCATGTTCATTGGCCCAAATAATATTAAATCCAGCTTGATGAAAGCCTAAATCTAATCCTCCACAACCCGAAAATAGAGATACAACATTCATAAGGTATCTAATCTAAAGATTCTTCAAAATATCAAAAATTCCCTCATAAACCTGCGACAATTCCTCATCCGTAATACAATAAGGCGGCATTATATAAAGTACATTTCCTAAAGGACGTAAAAGTAAACCTTTTTCCAAAGACTTTGCTCGAATGTCCAAACCGACTTTATTCAAATATCCAGATTCTTGCTTGCTTACAATATCCATCGCTGCAATTGTACCCGTTACCCGCAACTTTTCAACTTGGGGATTTCCCTGTAAAGCTTCTAAATGCTGTAAATGTTTGGCTTCCATACTGCTAAAAACAGGTTGATTTTCTACCATCAACTCTAAAGAAGCTAAAGCAGCAGCACATCCCAAAGGATTCGCCGTATAACTATGACCGTGATACAGTGTTTTTATCGGGTCGTCGCTGTAAAAAGTATCGTAAATTTTCTCCGAACATACGGTAACAGATAGCGGTAAAAACCCCCCAGTAATCCCCTTTGATAAACAAGTAATATCCGGTGTAACTCCGCTTTTAATGCTAGGAAACCATCCCCCAGTTCTCCCGAACCCAGTCATCACTTCATCAAAAATCAACAAAGTATCAAATTGTTTAACTAATTTCTGTAATTTCCGTAAAAACTCAGGCCTACACATCCGCATTCCCCCAGCACCCTGTACTAAAGGCTCAATAATAATGCCAGCATATTGTTGAGGATTTTGCTGTAATTTTTCTTTCAACTGAGATAAAACTGCTTCTTCCCTTTTCTCAACAGAAGTGTCACCGATATAAGTTTCAGGAAAAGGTGAGAAATCCACCTCAAACAGCATATTTGAAAAAACTTGAGAAAATAGCGATCGCGAACCTACGGACATTGCTCCAAATGTATCACCGTGATACGCTCCTTCAAAAGCAATAAACTTCTGACGCTGCTGATTTTGATTTACCCAATATTGATAAGCCATTTTCAGCGCAACTTCCACAGCAGTTGAGCCATTATCGGAAAAGAAAACTCGGTTTAATCCGCTTGGAAGTCTTTTAACTAATTTTTCTGCGAGTTGTTCGGCCGGTTCGTGAGTAAATCCAGCAAAAATTACTTGTTCCAATTCTAGTGCTTGACGATAAATCGCTTCAGCAATTTTGGGATGGGAATGTCCGTGAATATTTACCCACCAGCTAGAGATGCAGTCCATAATTTTGCGTCCATCTTCCAATTCCAGCCAAATTCCACGACCGGATTTTACTTTTAAGGGTGGAGGAGAAGTTTTTGCTTGGGTGAAAGGATACCAGATGTTAGGGTGCATTGGTTGTTTTGGGGGGTTGAGTATTTCAGAACCTGGCGATTTAAATCGCGGCTACACAGGCGAAACCCACCTGCGTGGGTTAAAAAATAATATCAATTATTGTTATAGAATTCAATAAATTTTGAATAACCTGGCGATTTAAATCACGGCTACACAGGCAAAACCCACGCAGGTGGGTTTGGGAAGAATATAATTTATTTTGATTAAATTCAATCAAATTTGAATAATCTAGCGATTTAGATCCTGGCGATTCAAATCGCGGCTACACAGGCAAAACCCACGCAGGTGGGTTTGGGAAGAATATAATATATGTTATCTAATTTGAATAATTCTAAATAAGCGATTTAGATCCTACACGGGCAAAACCCACCTGCGTAGGTTTGGGAAGAATATAATATATGTTATCTAATTTGAATAAATCTTAGTCCGCGCAGGCGGACTTTGTTTGTGTAGCAGCGGTTTCAACCGCCAGGTTTTTTTAATTACCAATTTAAACAACATTAATAAAATGAGATCAAATTTCACCCAATTGTATTTACACGCCGTTTGGGCGACTTGGGATAGATTACCTTTAATTACACCTGATATACAAAAAAATATTTATGGTGCAATTATTAGACACTGCGAAGAATTGGAATGCACAATCATCGCCGTTGGTGGTGTTGAAGACCACATACATTTATTAACAGGTGTTCCGCCTACTTTATCAGTATCTAACTTTATGAAAAATATTAAAGGTAGTTCCTCGCATTGTGTAACCCATGACATCAAACCGGGCGAATTCTTTAAATGGCAAGGAAGTTACGGAGCATTTACCGTTAGTCATGATGCCATAGATAAAGTCGCCAACTATATTAGAAATCAACCCTACCACCACCAACAAAAATCAATAATTCCTACCTGGGAATTAAATCATAACTAATCATTCAAACCCGCGTAGGCGGGTTTTGCCTGTGTAGCAGCGATTTCAATCGCCAGGTTTTCTATATCAAAAATCAATAATTCCTACCTGGGAATTAAATCATAACTAATCATTCAAACCCGCCTGCGCGGGTTTTGCCTGTGTAGCAGCGGTTTCAACCGCCAGGTTATCCAACCGCCAGATTATCTAAATAATCCCCTAATTTTCCACCCACCAATCAAATAATTAACCAAAAAACAATCCATTACTAACCATCAATTAACTTTCCCTTAAATTTGTGCTACAATACTATTCTTGTCTAAAATAAACAATAATTAAAATCCCCCTCGACCTAAAGGAAGAAGGGGTTTGTTGTGCTGCACGCTGGTGAAAAAAATACAGATAGGGAATTAGGCAGGATAAATCCTTAACCTCCGATTTGGTTCTTCCCCAAAACTGTTTGATTTGAGTCGATAATGCTCGACTAATTCATGCTGCATTTTACGCACTTGCGACGATCGCGGCAATAGTTCTACAGGTTGTCCTTTGGGTATGACAATTTGTTCTACCGCAAGTCTGGCTTCTTCTAAAGCGTCAATTTCATCATCGCTGCCTTTATGAAGAAATAATTCCAATTCTCGCTCGTCGGTAGCTTCGGGGTCGTCCATATTTAACAACCGTCGCAAACCACGAGTAATTTGAGGAATAGTGCTAGATTTAATCATGTGAATCGGCACTTGACGAGCCTTCGCCATTTGCCGTAGCTTCGCATGGTTTTTGACGTGCGATCGCAATGCCAAAATTGCATCTGCACTATCAATATCTTTTGTCAAGACTACTGGTAAATGAAGTACCCCAACTACCTGGTCTAATTGACTGCGACTAACGCCGTAGGGGTAAATATGTAGCGGTAAATCTTCACCATTTGGTCCAGAATCCTTATGACCGTTACTCTCAAACCCATTTGAGTTGCTGAAAGATTGATCCAATAAACGATCAAATTCGCTGCGTCCGGAACCATTAGCGACTTGGTATTCTGCATTTAATGGCACTAAAGGACGCATTTGCCCGGATTCTCTCCAGCCGTTGGTTCTAGCATTTCGTCCGCGAAAAGTTTCTTCTCCCCCTAAAGCTTGGGTAGCACCACCATTAATAGCAGTTAAATGACGAGCGATCGCCACTTTACCGCTATCATCTACGGTTCTCACTTGCGGGCTGGGCTGTCGTCCTCGCAGAAGACTATCTATAGTGTCAGCAACGCTTTCATGGATTACCCAACGCTGCCTTTCTTGCATTTCCACAGCAATTTCAAAGGTAGGAGGCGCTTTGCGTTCCAAAACCGTTTTTTGAGAGCCTCGCCTTCTGGCTTCGTCATCTCCCAACGTCACAGCCTGTATACCCCCGACTAAATCAGAAAGGGTGGGGTTTTTGATCAAGTTTTCTATTTGATTACCATGTGCCGTACCAATTAACTGTACGCCACGTTCGGCAATAGTACGAGATGCTAATGCTTCTAATTCCGTACCGATTTCATCAATAATTATTACCTCCGGCATATGGTTTTCCACTGCCTCAATCATTACTTGATGCTGTTGGTTTGGATGTGAAACTTGCATTCGTCTGGCTCTACCAATTGCTGGATGGGGAACATCACCATCTCCGGCAATCTCATTTGAAGTGTCAATTATCACCACTCTCTTATCAAGCTCATCCGCTAAAACGCGGGCAATCTCTCTTAAAACAGTAGTTTTTCCTACACCTGGGCGACCCAGCATGAGAATTGATTGACCTTTTTCGACTAAATCGCGGATCATGCTAATCGTTCCATATATCGCCCGTCCAACGCGACAAGTTAAACCAATAATCTTGCCGGTGCGGTTGCGAATGGCGCTGATCCTATGTAAAGTTTGTTCTATTCCTGCGCGATTATCTCCACCAAAAGTTCCCACTCGCACAATGCAATCATCTATTTGTTGCTGAGTAATGGGTATTTCACTAAGATATTCGGCTCCAGAAGGAAAACGTGCTTCTGGGCGACGACCCAGATCCAAGACCACTTCTACTAAACTATCTCTTTGAGGATGCTGTTCGAGCATCGAGCGTAGGTCTTGGGGCAATATGACTAATAATTTTTGAAGATCGTCTGTAATCGTCATGCTTTTTATGGTGACGTTTTTGGAGATAGGGACGAGCCAAGGCTCACTCGTGGTTTCTTTACGATTTAAGCTGTGAAACTAATGAATCAGCAAGCGATACAGCTTGCCAAAGCAGCGTTGGGTCTTCTTCCAGACGAGCAGTTACTTTGACACTGGAACTATTCACCTCCTTTTCTTCTAATTCTTCGAGAACACTTGAGAGCAGTTTTCGGGCGTAGCTACCGTAAGCCACACCAGCAACAGATGTTTCAGTTCCCAAACCTGATGTATGAGAGATAACATTATTTTCTCCCATAACTTCACTTTTTTGCCTGGTTAATTCCTTCAACAATCCCATCGCCCGCAATTTCGGCACGGTGTAACTATTCGTACCACCTGCCAACTGCACATATCCTGGTAATTTTGCTCTCAATACTTTGGCACCCAATTTCACCGCAGCTAATGTGGTACCCGAACCAATATCGCCGCTCATCGATCTGCCGTCGATTTGCCATATATTCACGCAATTTAGCGGGGCGATCGCATCATACAATTCATGTAGATAATCAATCATCCCCTCACCATGCGGGCAACTAATGGCAACTAATTTCAAATGCCCAATATATGGCAAAATTGTTTGCCACAATTTCTTGAATTCCACCAAACGCCCAACAGTGGTATGAATCTCTACCGCATCAACTCCAGATTTCAGTATCAATGGTGCGATCGCTCCAACAGATGTTGCATAAGATACTGCTGCTATTCTATCATACGGACACACGGGAAGGCAACGACCGCAGCCGTAACATTTGTCGGACAAAACTCCATTAAAGTCATATTTTATACTGTTGAACGTAATCGCTTGTGCAGGACAAATGCTTTCGCACGGTCGAGAACATTGACTTGGGCATTTAGTAGAGTCAAATTCTGCTTTGCGAAAGTGGGGGTCTTCACCATCGTTTAAGCTAACCATTAACAACGGGGTTCCTTGATAGGAAAAGCCTCGTCGTCGTGCAGCAACACCCAAAGAGGCAGCAGCCTTTAGCCCTTCTCGAGCTGCGGCAACTACCGCTGGATCGGCAGCTACATCTATGCAGTCAGCTCCAGCCAACGTGTAAGCTAATGCTAAACTTCTAACCGCAGGCAGATGTTGGAAGCTGGCTCCGCAAATCAGCTTGAACCAGTGACCTTCTTTAAGCGATAGTAGGGGGTTAAACAAATCAGTCACACTTCTATTATGCTACGTGACTGAGAAATCGATGAGGTAAATTCTTAATTTGATGGAAATTGTTTATCAGGAATTTTGATCGTAAACTCTGTTCCTTTCCCAGGAGTTGAATTACAAACTATGGTTCCACAGTGCTTTTGTACTATAATTTGATGACAAACAGAATAAGAGGTTTTTTTCGTGCAGTTTTACCTCTAAAGAACGCAAATTAATTTGATTCTCTATTCTTGATATAACTTCTGCTGTATGGAAAGGTTTAGTTATGTAGTCCGAACCTCCCACATCAATGCAAAAAAAATATTTATTAAATTAACTATAAACGAACTATTGAGTAACTCCGCAGAAATAAGCTTGGAATTATAACAAAAGATACATTTGTATTGATGAAGATTTTTAATGCTGACGTACTTACTTGTTTCCTTTTATATTTTGATATTTATATTTTTACCATTGAGGATCTGCCAACATTAATTCTAAAATAGACTGTGGTTCCATTGCGAAAGAAAACAAGTTTCCTTGAGCAAAATCACAATTCAAATTTCTAATTTGCGATAATTGCTCGAAAGTTTCCACACCTTCAGCAATTGCGTTCATTCCCAATGAATGAGCAATTTCAATAATTGCTGGGACTAAACTCACATCTTCATCATTTTTTTGCATCAAACTCAAAAACGATTTATCAATTTTCAGAGTGTTTAAGGGAAAATTATGTAGATAACTTAAAGATGAATAACCCGTGCCAAAATCATCCATTGTTAATTTAATATTACGTTGTTTAAGTTCTTCAAGCGTTTTTTTAACATCTACATTATTTTCCATAATTACACTTTCTGTAATTTCTAATTCTAAAAGTGCGGGATTTATTTTAGTTTCGTAAATTATTTGGTCAATGGTCGCAATCAAGTTTGGCTGTAAAAATAATTTTGCACTCAAGTTAACACTAATATGTAAAGGCTTGGGAGTCGATGGATGATTTTGCCAAATACACAATTGATTGCAAGCCGATCGCAATACCCAAGTATCTATATGATGAATTAAACCTGTTTCTTCTGCCACAGAAATAAATTCAGCGGGGAAAATTAGACCTTTAGTCGGATGTTGCCAGCGTACAAGTGCTTCAAATCCTATAATTATTCCTGTATCTAACGAAATTATGGGCTGATAGTGAACAATTAATTCCTGATTTTCTACGGCTCTTCTTAAATCATTTTCCAATTCTAAAGTTTGAATGGCTTCCCGATGCATTGCTGGGTCGAATATGTGAAATCTTCCTTTACCCAGTGCTTTAGCGCGATACATTGCTGTATCGGCATCTCTGAGGAGATACTCCGATTTTTCATAATTCATATTGCCCAAATTTATGCCGATACTTATATTAATAAATACCTGATGTCGAGATATTTGGAAATGTTTACTAAGAGAATTTAAAATATTTTTGGCAACGTTAATTACCATATTGTTATCTGAAATATTCTCTAAAATAATCCCGAATTCATCACCACCCAATCGTGCTAAAATGTCAAATGGTGATAAAGAAGTTTTCAAGCGATCGGCTATAGCAACTAATAATTCATCTCCTACCAAATGTCCTAGGGAATCATTAATAATTTTAAAGCGATCGCAGTCGAGAAAAAGTACGGCAAAGCAATAATCGGATTCTAGTTTGGCACGATTTAATGCTTGCTCTAATCGATTAATGAAAAATACTCTATTAGGTAAACCAGTTAAAGCATCACGTAAAGCGCTTTCAAGTAATTTACTTTGCAATTCCTGACGAGAATTACTTTCTATTTTAAGCTTTTTGAGGGTATTTTCAAGTTCTAAAGTACGCTGTTTTACTCTTTCTTCAAGTTGATTATTTAATTTTAATATTTCTAATTGAGCGTTTCTTAATTCCAGTTGATTTTGGACTCTGACTATGACTTCTGCAAATTCAAAGGGTTTAGTAATATAATCCACACCTCCCACTTTAAAGGCTTTGACTTTATCAAAAACATCGTCTAATGCACTGATAAAAATAATTGGTATATCGACAGTTGTTTGATTAGCTTTAAAACGCTGACAAATCTCATACCCGTCTATCTCCGGCATCATGATATCGAGTAAAATCAAATCTGGTAACTTAGTTTGACAAGCAGTAAAAGCCATTTGCCAGTTTAAAGCTTTGCGAACGTTATATCCAACCTTAGCCAGAATTGAGGATAAAATACGTAAGTTATCTGCTGTATCGTCAATAATTAGAATATCTTTTTTACTAAGGTGTGGTGGGTAATTACCGAATGTAGTTTTTCTAGTCAATTCCATAATTTATTCAAGCTAATCATTGACTTATTACAACTTTTTGGCTGTAATTTTTATTCTATAAAACTATACTATACACTTCTAACTTTATGTTATATTTGATACTCGCATGATTTATATCAAAGGGTGTTTGAATTTAATTAATCTTGATATTGGTTGGTAAGTATGCCTTCTAAGCCTTAAAACCCACTAAGTTTAACATTTATTTTTTTTGCTTACTATATTAGATACAAGAATTTATGTAATCTATCATGTATCTTAAACTACACAATAGGCTATAAAGATGGTAAGTAAAATTAATATCTATTTAACTTACTTATTAATATTATGCCAACGAACGAATAAAACTTATAACGGATAAAATGCAATAAAAAATAGGAAACACTTAGAAGAAGCAATTTTTATAGATATTGCCAACAATAACGTACAATTTCTCTTATATAATCAGCGTTTTGAGCTTTTATCTGATATTTGCAGGATAAAAAGTAATAAAAATTCAAAAATGAGCCTTGCGGAGTGAAACCGCTATTCTGGTGCAATTTTTGAGCTATTAGTAGGAATTAGATAGTTCCAGAAATGGCCGCAAGTGTCACAAAACTCGGATGGTGCCGTACACTCACCGTCTTATTACTAGGTTGATAATTAGTCTGTGTACTAGCAACGGCAATAAAGGGGGATATTATCTACGCCCCCTCAACCGCCTCCCCTACAAGAAAAATATGCCTTTTTGCTAAGTCCTAAGTTCTTGAATAATGATTATTTTGCTTCATGAATAACATTATTTACGGGGTTTATTCTTTTCCCTATTCCCTATTGCAATAAACAGCCCCTATTTATGCACAAAAAAATTAGCTGTCTTTATTCACAAAATTTGCTTTTGAAAAGACAGCAATAAATATTTATTTTAACTCTTTATTCAGCTTTAGTTTTTTCTTGAGGTAGCTCCTCTGGGTTATAAAGTGGAGCTTTATCAATCCCCCCGACTTTGTTTAAAGGCCAAAAACGAAGTACGGCTCGACCAATAATATTTCCACGAGGAACAACACCCCAACAACGGCTATCGTAACTACTCCCACGGTTGTCTCCTAAAACTAAATAGGAACCGGGTGGAATAGTTTGAGGTGTAGACAAAAATGGCTGTATGGGAGCTGAAGCGCAAACTTCAGTAGACGTAGCTTGTCCGGAAGCAAGGTATCCCTCTTGCAAAGGCTTGCCATTTATATATACTTTTCCCCCAATTAGCTCTACCTTGTCTCCAGGTAAACCAATTATTCGTTTAATAAAGGCATCTTCATACTGTTCTTTTTGTAGTTCTTCTGTAGGAGAAAAAACTACAACGTCTCCCCGTTGAGGAGTGGAAAAATTATAACTTAACTTATCAACAATTATTTTGTCTGCCTCCCACTGATTTGGAGTACCGTGCAAAGTGGGTTCCATCGAGCCGGAAGGAATCCAGCGAGCTTCAGCAACAAAAGTGCGAATCGAAAGAGCAAGCACGATGCTTAATCCGATTGTTTTACCTAATTCAAAGAGCCAGGAATTATCGGATTGTTGGTTAGAGTGACGGTCAGACACTGGATCTTGCATGTAATTACTCAAGTAGAAACTAAACTATGCTCCAAAAAAAGACCTATTTCTAGGGAGACTGTATTTTTTATCTTAACTGTACAAAGATGCTGTTACGAGTTATGTTGTCATGTTGACGTGGTTATCTGTAATTGAAAAGCGAGACAGTCTTCGTTGTAAATAACACATAGTAGTTTCTGTCTTGCATTCCATAAGTTTAACTTCAATTAAGGATAGCTGTATGTCAGAATTTAATGTTGTTTGATCTTGGTGTATTCTCATGTCATCTCAAGGTTTACTAATTCGCCGTGCGAACATCATTTTACCCAATGGTGAATTGATCGTTGGGGATGTGCTGACGCGCGATCGCCAAATTGTTGAAGTTTCATCATCTGAGATACACGAAACAGCTACCCGTTCAATTGACGCTGATGGGTTAACTTTGTTGCCAGGAGTTATCGACCCACAAGTACATTTTCGGGAACCGGGACTAGAACATAAGGAAGATTTGTTTACTGCTTCTTGTGCCTGTGCCAAGGGAGGAGTGACTTCGTTCCTGGAAATGCCTAATACTCGCCCTTTAACAATTAGTCAAGCAGCTTTAAATGACAAGTTAGAGCGTGCTGCTAATAAGTGTCTTGTCAATTATGGCTTTTTTATTGGAGCAACGTCAGATAATTTGTCAGAATTGCTACACGTAAGCCCTACACCAGGAATAAAAATTTTTATGGGGTCGATGCACGGTCCGTTGCTAGTAGACCCTCAAGAAATATTAGAAGCGATATTTGCTAATGGCAAAAAATTAATCGCAGTCCACGCAGAAGACCAAACCAGGTTAAAACAGCGCAGAGAAGAATTTGCAAATATTCATGATGTCGCTATTCACTCCCAGATCCAAGACAATCAAGCAGCATTAATAGCCACAAAAAGAGCTTTAGAACTTTCTAAAAAATATCGCCGTCGGCTACATATTCTGCATATGTCTACCGCAGAGGAAGCCAATTTACTCCGTCAAGATAAACCCAGTTGGGTCACAGCAGAAGTAACACCCCAACATTTATTGTTAAATACGACCGCTTACGAAAAAATAGGTACTTTCGCGCAGATGAATCCCCCTTTGCGAACATCTCATGATAATGAAGTACTTTGGCAGGCTTTGCTGGACGGGGTAATTGACTTTATTGCGACGGATCATGCACCCCACACTTTAGAGGAAAAAGCCCAAACTTATCCTAAAAGTCCTTCGGGAATGCCTGGGGTAGAAACTTCTTTGCCTTTAATGCTAACTGCCGCAGTTGAAGGACGCTGTACTGTTGCTCAAGTTGTTAACTGGATGTCAACTGCTGTCGCTGCTGCTTATTGTATTCCCAATAAAGGGGCAATTTCTCCCGGTTATGATGCCGATTTAGTGCTAGTAGATTTAAATTCGTATAAAAAAGTCCGGCGCGAAGAACTCGTAAGTAAATGCGGTTGGAGTCCTTTTGAAGGCTGGAACCTTACTGGATGGCCGGTAACAACTATTGTCGGTGGTGAAATTGTATATCACAAAGGTGAGTTAAATACCTCTTCCAGAGGAAAAGCTTTAACTTTTGATTGTTAATTCCTAATCTGCTCATAATTAGTCGAAAGCTCTTAAGCGCTTGTGTTCACATAGGCGCTTTATTTGTCTTCACTAAGGCACTAATTACCCAAATCTCTAGTCAACTACAGGTACAAATAGTCTATTTCTGATCCAGCAAAAGTGACTCACCGATAAATTAGTCATTATTTATACTCATATTCATGAAATCTGAATATTTTTCTTTAGGTATATATTCTGCTTTTGATTAAGTTAATTGTAATTAGAAATAAAATCTTTCAGTATTTATGGCATTTGACAAATCGAAAAAATATAGATATCGCAATTCTTAAGAGTATGCAAAACCACTTAATAATAAAAGATTAATTTAATATTTACTTTATTCTTTTCAAAAAATACTAGCATTTACCCTTACGAGCAATTACTCAGGCATATCAATAGTAAACGTGTCAAACTAAACAAAAAAATAAGTAAACATGATTGTTAAAGATGATGAAAATCCTCCCATACAACCACTATTTACAAGTAAATACTGACAAAAAACAGTAAAAATATAATACTTTACGAATTAATCGTCAATTAAGGTATCATCCTCCCTTGCTAACTTTTACTTAGTTTGGCATGATACTTAATCAATCGTCATAGTTAGTATAAAATAATTCGTGAAAATCGAATGTATCTTTTTATTTTGTAAACCAATTTTCAGACAATCAGGTGATTATAACTACAATGTGCTGCAATTTTTTTGATGAACGAGGCAGTGGTAGATAGAACTGAGTATAGAAGGAACCGAGATTACTTGTGGGAGTATATCTAAGCGTTCATTTTTTAGAAGACATATTGCTACTGGCAATGGTATTCTTCGGCTAAACTCAGAATTTTCTCGCTAACAATGCAGTTAAATGGAATGATTTCGGCAAAGCGTATAGAAGAGTTAGAAGCTTCAATGTCTCGGTTGTCGTCAGTCAAATGTATGGTGAGATAAGAAGAGGGCTTATAAGGCATCCTTTGGGCCCATTCAATAGCTACTATTCCCGGCGCAACCTCAAGACCTTCCCAGTAAGTTTCGAGGTTTAACGCTACTATTTCACGCTCTGCTAAACGGTATAAGTCTAGATGGTAAAGGGGAAAGCGTGCTTGAGTATACTCATTAATGATAGTGAAAGTGGGGCTGACGATTGTTTCGTTGACACCCAAGCCTTCACCAATACCTTGCACTAAAGTAGTTTTACCCGTTCCCAAATCACCTTCTAATAAAATTACGCTATTCATATTTAGCGTTTCGCCCAGAATTATGCCCAAACGTCGAGTTGCGAGTGCATTTTTAAGAAGGATTTTCATATGGATTTACCGATGCAAATTTTTGTGTTTGCTTGGCGCAGCACTTTAATATAGGAATCCGTTTTGATTTCTGTACGCGAAGCGTGGCGTAGCCATATAACTCATAGGGGTTAGGGAACAGGGAATAGGGAGCAGAAAATGTACTTAGTCTTTTATGCCCTCCGGCCAAGCTCCGCTAACAAAATTCTGCGGAGTAATCTCATAGTACCGATCAAAGTTCCGCCTCCCTGGAAGAAAACTACCCATTTTTACCGTAGATCGCATTGAAAATTTTTGATCGGACTTACGCACGGACAATTGAATTCGGTCAATTCTTATCAACCAATTGTCGAGTCTTTACTAAAAATCTTGTACAACTTTCGCATTCCTTTGGGAGTTCCACTGTACCAACGTAGGAGAACTTGCGCTAATCGTTGATGGTCGTGACGCACGCAACCTATTTCATCTTCACTCATCACATTAGCTGAAACTATTCTGCGTCCGCTCATAGTTACTTCTTCGCGATCCAGAAATACAGGATGGGAATTTTCCTTAGCATAGCGGATCAACGAACGGGCAGAAGGAGATGTTTTGTGTACTAAAACTGCATCAAATAGCTTTTGTCCGCAGGCTTTATCAATAGATTCAATATGATTGGCAACCGTATATCCCTCAGTTTCTCCCGGCTGAGTCATAATGTTACATACATATATTTTCGGTACCGATGTTGCGGCGATCGCAGCAGCGATTTCAGGTACTAAAAGATTGGGAATGACGCTGGTGTAAAGACTACCTGGCCCCATGATGATGTAATCGGCATCAAGAATAGCTTTGATCGCGGCGGGTAAACCGGGTGGATTGGCGGGAGTGCAGCCTATTTTAACAACTTTACCTCCAGCTTTGGTAATTTTTGATTCACCCTCAATGCGGCGACCGTCGGCTAACTCAGCCCAGAGACGAACATCGCTAAGAGTTGCTGGAAGTACTTGTCCTCTAATCGCAAGGACTTTAGAACTCGCAGCAACAGCTTGCTCTAAATCGCCAGTAATTTCACTCATTGCGGTTAAGAACAAGTTACCAAAACTGTGACCAGTTAAACCGTCTCCAGCACTGAAACGATATTGAAACAATTCTGTCAATAATCTTTCTTCATCTGCCAAAGCTGCTAAACAGTTACGAATATCTCCTGGGGGTAATACGCCAAATTCTTCACGCAATCTACCGGATGAACCACCATCATCAGCTACGGTAACAATAGCAGTAATATTCGCGCTATAAGTTTTAAGTCCTCTCAATAAAGTAGAAAGTCCCGTACCACCACCAATTACAACAATTTTCGGTCCTCTATATAATTTACGATGGGCTAAGAGTACATCTACTAATTCTTCATTACCTTCGGGTTGTAGTACCCGAGTAATCGAACCAACCGTGCGGGTTTGTCCCCAAACCAGCAGCAGCAAACCGCTAATCATGACTACGGGTCCGCTGATGTAGTAAGGTATAGTCTCAGTAATTAATAAGAGTGCGCCTCGAACCAATTCCAGCACCCAATAAATTGGTGTTAATCCGCTCCAAATAGCGAAGCCTAGACTTGCCAGCACTACGCCAGCCATACTCATTAAAAACCAACGTTTTACCGATAACCCAGGGGACAACCACTTAAACCACTGATTAACTCGATGGGGAGTGCGACGGCGCGACTGTTGCATGACGTTAAGGGCTTGTCTGATAAAACCAATTGACATATCGCAATTGTAAGCAGTGGTCTAAACAATAATTAATTGAGAATTTACACTAAGAACGTTCAAATTTAATAATGGAATTATTACAATTACTAATTCTATCTAATTGATTGGACATTGGTTGGACAGATGTTATTAACTTAGCGAGAAATTTCAGTAAAATCACTCTATTTATATAAAAAGACAGTAAAGTAAATGCAAAAAAAGATTTTGGGATTAGATCCAGGATTAGCAATTTTAGGTTTTGGAGTAATTATATGCGAAAAAGATGAAGTTAACTTTTCTTCTGGTTCAGTAACTTTACAAGACTTTGGAGTAATTAGTACGCCTGCCAAAACTCCAGTTGAGCAAAGACTATGTACGCTTTACGATGATTTACATATTGTAATCGAACAATTCCAACCAGATTTGGTAGCGATTGAAAAGTTTTTCTTTTACCGGATGTCAAGCACTATCTTAGTTGCTCAAGCTAGAGGAATCGTTATGTTAGTGTTGGGACAACATCGTTTACCTATTGTTGAATTTACACCTTCTCAAGTTAAACTCGCTTTGGCTGGTTATGGTAAGGCTGAAAAATGCGAAGTACAAGAAGCAGTGGCACGAGAACTCGATCTAGACTACATTCCTCGTCCTGATGATGCCGCTGATGCTTTGGCGATCGCCTTAACAGCATGGTTTCAATCTTAAGCCATGATAAATGCTTTATAAATACTTTCTACATTACTTAAAGTAATCCTACGGATAGTTTATATAAAGAAATTATTAATTTTTATAATTTTGTTTTTTCTACACAAATCACAGTCATAAAAAGGTCGCGAAGGTATAAGTATTTTCGCAATCAATTGGGCTACATTCTCTGACAAATATTCTTTTAATAAAACAGAATTATGCGACACTCCAATTCATATAAGGTAATTTCGCTGTAGTCTCTTGAATATCAGGTGCATTTGCTACCAACTGTCCGCAAGCATCCCAAGTTCCAGATACAAACATATTTTTCGCACCTTCACCCATGTTTACGGATGCTGAAAAATCACCGCACTGTACTTTCATTGTTTCCAAGTCTACAGTTATATTTACTTGGGGATTATCTGTCAACATCACTTGCAATTCTTGAACGGTATCGGAATCAGCGGTTACGCAAGGTACACCCATCGCTACGCAATTTCCGAAAAATATTTCTGCAAAACTTTCGCCGATTAAAGCCTGAATTCCCCATTTAGCCAAAGCTTGGGGTGCGTGTTCTCTTGAGGAACCACAGCCAAAGTTGCGGTTGACGACTAATATATTTGCATTTTGATACTGCGGTTGGTCAAAGGAATGTTTACCTTCAAGTGCTTTGCGATCGTCTTCAAAGGCGTATTCTCCCAAACCATCAAAGGTAACGCAACGTAAAAACCGCGCTGGGATGATTCTATCTGTATCGATGTCGTTACCTACTAAAGGAATACCGTTTCCGGAAACTTTTTTAACTTCACTCATAACAATTTTTTTTGGGCATTGGGCATTGAGCATTGAGCATTGGGCATTGGGCATTGGGGAGAGATGAGGAGACAAATTTAAACTATTAACTTCTAGCTCCTAATTCTTAACTCCTCACTCTTAACTCCTAACTTTTTATCAACTCTCTAACATCTGCAACTGTACCTTTAATTGCGGCGGCTGCAACCATTGCGGGACTCATTAATAATGTACGTCCGGAGGAGGAACCTTGTCTTCCTTTAAAGTTGCGGTTGGAGGAAGAAGCACTGATTTGTCTTCCCTGCAATTTATCGGGGTTCATAGCTAAACACATGGAACATCCAGGTTCGCGCCATTCAAATCCCGCTGTTTGAAAGATTTTATCTAAACCTTCGGCTTCGGCTTGTTTTTTGACTCTTTCGGAACCGGGAACTACAAAGGCTTTTATTCCGGGAGCAACGTGATTCCCTTGGGCAATCTTAGCGGCTTCCCGTAGGTCGCTGATTCTACCGTTGGTGCAGCTACCAATAAAGCAAACATCTATTTTCGTACCTTTGATGGGATTACCGGGTACTAAATCCATGTAATGATAAGCTTCTTCGGCAATAACACGGTCATCAGCGGGCAATTCTTCGGGTAAGGGAACGGCTTGATTGACTCCTATTCCTTGACCGGGAGTAATTCCCCAAGTAACGGTAGGTGTAATATCACTAGCATCAAATACTACTGTATCATCGTATTCTGCATCAGCATTACTACGGATGGAATCCCACCAGCTAACAGCTTTATCCCAATCTTTCTTTGGCGCAAAATCTTTACCTTTGAGGTATTCGTAGGTAACTTGATCGGGATTAACATAACCGCACCTCGCACCACCTTCGATGGACATATTACACACGGTCATGCGTTCTTCCATGTTCATTTGCTCAAAGGTGGTACCGGCAAATTCGTAAGCATATCCCACACCACCTTTAACACCGAGAGTGCGGATAATATGTAGTACGACATCTTTGGCGTAAACACCAGACTTTAAAGTCCCATTAACTTCAATTTTGCGGACTTTTAATTTAGATAGCGCTAAGGTTTGCGAAGCCAACACATCTCGGACTTGAGAGGTGCCAATACCAAAGGCGATCGCACCAAATGCACCGTGAGTTGAAGTGTGACTATCTCCACAAGCAATGGTCATTCCCGGTTGCGTCAGTCCCAGTTCCGGGGCAATTACGTGAACAATACCTTGATTTCCCGTACCAATATTGTAAAAAGTAATATTATTCTCTTGACAATTATTTTCCAGTGCTTGCATCATCTCTTCTGCCAAAGTATCGACAAAAGGACGCGCTTGATTCTCGGTAGGCACGATATGGTCAACAGTTGCGACCGTGCGCTGAGGAAACATCACCTTCAAATCCCGTTCCCTTAACATCGCAAAAGCTTGAGGACTAGTTACTTCATGAATTAGATGCAGTCCTATAAACAGTTGCGTTTGTCCGGAAGCAAGCATACCAACTGTGTGTAAATCCCAAACTTTATCAAATAAAGTGCCTTTGCTCATACATAAATCCGTTTGTTAAGAGTCGGGTTTACTGAATGTTATCAAAAAAAGGTGACAGGCGATAGGGAGAAGAGATGGCGATAAATCTTCTTTATAAGATATGAGAATTATTTAATTGGCTTCTATCTTACGTAGGAGATTTGGATTAAAAGAGGCTAAATAAAGTAATGCTTTTGAGTAAAATTGTTTTTGTTTGACACAAATTGTTCAGAAAAAAGTTTTGCGGTTTGCAAAAAACGAGTTGGAAAAAATCATTGTTTATTACCAAAAGCTTGTAATAATCAATTTATTTTTCGCTAAATATTTTTATTAATAAAATTTAATAAGATTTTGCGGTAAACATACCTATAAATGCTGTAAAGCGTTCTATATTTCATAAAAAAGCATTAATAGCTAAAAGATAAATGTTTTATAACTATCTAACTTTGCTTGGATAAAAGTATAAATATTATTTATTTAACTTGTTATTTTTATAAATAAAAATAACTTCATCAACTCTTTTTATCTTTCTCTGTAATATTACTTAAATCATACTAAGGAAATAGCTGTATATTTGATAATCTGCTTTTAAGGGGTAACAAATTAAACCATATTTCTGAAAACAATACTTAAGGAGAAAGAATGCAGGATGCTGCGTATTTGCAGTTGCAACCTTATCTAGCTTCGGATGCAATTGTGGATTGGCAAGAAGGGGATATTCCCGTCTGTCCAATCCCTGTTTTTACGAAGGGTATGCAGGCTAACAGTTACTTTTTTGGACATCCGAAATGGGGTAAGGAGTACTTTGAAAGTAGTCACCGCAGCGAACCATTTAAACAACGCTGGCAGGCTGCAATGGGTAGTTGGGATGACAAAATTGTCGTAGATATCGGTTGCGGTCCGGGTAATGTTTATGCAACGCTGGGTGGTTCACCTAAGCTTTTAATTGGGGTTGATATTTCTCTAAACGCTTTAAAGATGGCGCGTGAAGTAGGCTACACACCAATTTTGACTGATGCCCATCATTTACCGTTCGTAGATGGATTCGCCGATATTGTAGTGGCAAATGCTACCGTTCATCACTGCGATGATATGGGTAGAATTTTGCAAGAAGCAGCGCGTTTGGTACGTCCTGGTGGATTATTATTTACGGACCAAGACCCCCAGCTTACTGCTTGGAATCTAAAAGGAGCGGGTTTATTTGTGCGGGATATCAGGTATCCTGTGTATCGTCTGCTGAGGAGCAAGCACTATATTCCCTATGAGGAGCGATCCGCACGCTGGAAAACCGAGGTTCAAAACCAAAGACCGGGGGACGGAATTACTTCTGATATGTACTACAAAGCTTTGGAACCGTTGGGATTTGACGTGAAATTGTACCCTCACAGTCACGATTTGGGTACTGAGGTACTTGAGGGTAAAAATGGTCGGAATTCTTGGAGATTAAGATTAAGTCAACGGTTATCAGGTATCAACCCCGACACACCCGAAGCAGCACAATCGATCATGTGCATCGCTAGACGTACCAATTAATCCGGATGAATATGGTTACTAAGATTATTTATCTTTCTTAGTAAAATCAGGGAAACCATCATCTCGAAAAGTTTGTACCAGCTTGCATTCTCAGATTTAAAATTAGAACCGACATTGCCTATATTTACCTATAAGTCGCTCTTCAAGTAAATATACGTAAGCTAAGCTAATTTGTATCTGAGGAAATAACTTGGTACAGATAAATTCACACCTTTTCTTTCTCAAAATTTTATTCTCAACCACTGTGTCTTGAATCAGCATTTCTGCGGTTCTTTTCTTCGATATTCTTCTTCTCAAAATACTGCTGATGTTCATCAGTTGCTAACCAATAATCCGCAGCTGGTTTAATTTCTGTCACAATATCGCGATCGCATTTCCCAGAATCTTGTAGTTGCTGCAAAGAATTTCTCGCCATTACTTCTTGTTGGGAGCTATGAAAGAATATAACAGAACGATATTGTTCTCCTCTATCGGGTCCTTGGCGATTTAAACTTGTAGGGTCGTGAATTTTCCAAAATATTTCTAATAATTCTTCATAACTGATAATTGAAGGGTCATATTCAACTTGTGCAACTTCAGCGTGTCCGGTAACTCTAGAAACCACATCAAGATAACAGGGATTTTCAAAATGTCCTCCCATGTATCCAACTGAGGTAGAAACAATACCTTTTAATCGGCGAAAAGCAGCTTCTACACCCCAAAAACAACCCGCACCAAATGTAGCTTTCATATTAATTATTGTAAATCTTGGTAATCATCTTTACAAATAAACCTCCCTTACCCATACTACTAAGGAACCATGCAGTTGAGTACATTTCGACTTTTCACAGGGGCTTTATGGCAAATATTTCATTTGAACCGGAAACAACTTTTGAGGTAATAGACGGTGGTATGAACGGTGAATTTGATGGAACCGGGGATAGTGTGTTCCCCGGTAATTTTTTCACTGTAATACTTGGTAGGAGTGGTGAAGCGGCGGAATTTGCAGAATTTGATATCAGTGAATTATCGGGTTTGAATAAAAAAACTATTACCAGTGCTAGATTCGATGTGAAAATTACTGGTTTAGAAGTCGGTGGATTAGGAGCTAATTTTGGCGATAATCCCGATCGCATTGGTGCATTTGGATATGCGGGGAATGGGGTTGCTGATGCATCAGATTTTGAAGCTGGAATACTTTTAGACACGGAAAATACTTCATCCCCATCTTTGGAACAGCAGCTTTCTTTTGATGTTACCGATTTTGTGCAAAACTTGATTAACAATGGCGAATCTTTCGCGGGAATCGGTTTACGGGCTTTGGAACTTGGAGGATTAGCTGTAGATCCAGTTACTGTAAGTATGCCAACTTTGATCGTAGAAACAGCTGCAAGGAATGACGATACTGTTACAACCGATCAAAATACGGCGATCGCTATTCCGGTTACGGATTTACTGCTCAACGATACTGACTCGAAAACTGATTCTTTAACTATTACTGCCGTTAGTAACGCGATCGATGGTAATGTAACCCTGAATAACAATAGTACCCCGGATGATTCGAGCGACGACATGGTAATTTTTGTTCCCAGTCAAGATTTTAGCGGTAACGCTAGTTTTGAATATACTGTCACCGACAATCAAAGTGTTACCGATATTGGTTTAGTTACCGTAATAGTTCCTAATATTATTAACGGTACCAGCAGCGATGATAATTTAGAAGGAACCGATAATAAAGATATTATTCGGGGATTTGAGGCTAACGATATTCTCAGAGGTGGTAACGGTGAAGACGAACTCTTCGGGGGTATGGGTAATGATGGTATACAGGGAGAGAAGGGAAACGATATTCTTCTCGGTGGTGAAGGAAATGATTTTCTCAATGGTGGTGCGGGTGCAGATACCTTAACTGGTGGTGCGGGTGCGGATATGTTCTTTCTTGATGGTAATAGTTTTACCACAGATATAATTACCGATTTTAATTTAGGAGAAGGTGACAAAATTACTACCTTCAATAATCTTTTATTCCGCGATTTATCTTTCTCAAATAGCGATATCTTATTTGGAAATATAGTTTTAGCAACTTTAGAAGGATTTAATACTACTTCCTTCAATTCAAGTCACTTTAATGTAATTTGAAGAAATAAAAAAGAAATTAGGTTTATAGAAAAATAAAGAGAATATTCCCTTTCTCAAAAATAGTCAGGGTTGGATTTAAGTTGCAAACAATTTTAGTCGCTCTTTACTTATTAAAAATAAAAAATAATCCTAGGTATTACTTACTTTATATGCAATATTTAAATTAAATTTATACATTTAAGATGCTGACTTTAACTTAAATGACATTACGAAATTAGTACAATTATGGTTGTAGAGATGTATATAAATTGTAGTAAGGATTTGTAATATGGAAAGCGTACAACAACGCAAATTATTATCAGGTTTATGTCATGGAGCAATATTTTTTAGCTCTACGATTGTAACTGTTGCAATACCGATTGTAATTTTATATATCACAGAAGATTCAGTTGTAAAGGCTAATGCTAGAGAATCTTTGAATTTTCACATTAATCTTTACATTTATGGATTAATAGCTGGAGTGCTGACCATAGTTCTAATCGGTATTCCATTGCTAATGATTTTAGGTGTAATTAGTATTGTTATGCCAATTATCGCCCTTATTCAAGTTCTTAACTCACCAGACCAACCTTACCGCTATCCATTTATCTTCCGTTTAGTATAAATAGCCGATTTCTATAGATTTTAGATGTAGAGACGTTGCACTGCAACGTCTTTTGCTGTCACATAACTGATATACTCTGACAATTAAATACGAATCAGATTTATATTTATAATGAACGGTATTGATCGCCTACAAAATATTCTAAGTAATTCTCCCATTGGTGATGTACTACCAGCCATCTCTCAACTCAACCTTCCTGATTGGTGGTTAGCCGGGGGTGCTTTGCGAAACACAGTTTGGCGTTCGATTTTTGGTGAAAACTGTAAACTATTTATCAACGATTTTGATATTGCTTTTTTTGACGAAAATGGCGATCGCGATCAAGAATTAGCCGCCAAAGCAGTTTTAAATCATCTATTTCCAGACTATTTATTCGATATCAAAAATCAAGCCAGCTTTGCTCGTTGGCGTTCTGGTAGAAAAATTTACACTAATACTGAAGACGGAATTAAAAATTGGCTGCACACTACAGCAGCCATCGGTGTACGTTTGGATAGTCAGGGAGAATGGGAATTTTTCACCCCTTACGGTTTAGACGATCTATTTAACGGTATTATCCGTCCAACTCCAACAAATATAGATAATCCAGACGCACAACGTAAAGCCGATAGTTTTTTACAGAAATGTCCTTGCTTGCGATCGCTATGAGGGGAGGTGGGAGAGATGGGGGGATGGGGAGATAGGGGGACAATGCCCAATTTTTAACTAATTTGCGATCGCTGTTGACTTCACATCAATCTCATGGTACTAATGTACTAAGAGCAAGTTTAGGATACAGATTTGGTAATTGGGATTGAGAAGTTTCACTTAAATATTTGGTAGGAGAGCATGAATGAAGTTTAGCAAGCTTGATTTGAGTAACTTATTGGGTGTGGCTCACTCTGACGGATGCTTACAATTGTTACTAGACAGAGGTAATGAACTGGAGTTTTTGGAGATTCCGGCACCAATACAGGCTTATGAAGGGTTGCAGGATTTAAATGAACTAATTGCGGAACCTCCAACATTGTTAGAGGACGAAACGTTTGCTATGTTGCCAGTAGCTTCGCCGATGGCTAATGCTATTGGATACGATTCTGAAACTGAAGTTTTGCAGATAGAGTTTAATAGCGGTGCGGTATATCAATTCTCAAATATAGATGAGGATACCTGGGAGGATTTATATACATCTGAGGCTGTAGGTAGGTATTTCAATCAGAATATTAAGGGTCGATATGAGTCACAACGTGTAGATAATTCGTGTTGAGTTGCCATATTAAACAGTATTATTTGAACGAATATAATCCCTACTCTATAAGAGTTTGAGGCATATCTATTAAATTGAAATTTTAAATTTTCCTGGTGCCACGGCTAATTGCTTTTTTTAAAGCGGTTAGCCTTTACTTTGTGAGAAATTTAGATATATTCCGGCGAATAAAATTCGCTACTACACAGGCGAAGTCCACCTCCGTGGACTTTACAGAATAACCCGCGCAGGCGGGTTTTGCCTGTGTAGCCGCGATTTATAATCGCCAGAGGTAAATCAAATATTACTTACTATTTGAAATTCATGTCTACGTATTTTCTCATATTTCAATTCGGATTGCTATATGTATTAAAGTTACAATTAAAACCTATATTTTGTTAGAAATTACTGCATTACAAGATAGAATGTAACGAGAATTTCAATCTTTAATGTCTATAACTTTGACCTTGGCTGTACCTTTACCTAAATATATTAATAATTCTTCTCCTATTTCTAATTCCGAAGCATTACGAGCAATACTTTTATTTTCTTTTCTTACTACTGCATAGCCGCGTTGCAAAACTGCCCTAGGGTTTAAAGTTATTAATTTTTGTCGTAATACTTCCAATCGCTGCTTTGATTCTAGTGAATTTGAGTTCATAGCTTGCAAGAGTTTTTCCCGCTTCCAAGTCAAAGCCTGTATTTCCTGTTCTACTTGCTTATCCAATCGCGATCGTCGTAATCTATTCCTCAGTGTTTCTACTTGATTTTGAGCGGTTTCGATAGAGTAATTAACTACTTCCGATAAAGCCGCAGCGCGATCGCAATGTTGACTATATAAATCATTTAATGATGGTACTACTATTTCCGCTGCTGCTGTGGGAGTATGTACGCTTTGGTCTGCGACTAAATCGGCTAAAGATTCATCCCGTTGATGTCCGATACCTGTAATTATGGGAATCGAACAATCGGCGATCGCTCTTACTACCCGCTCATCATTAAAACACGCTAACTCTTCAACAGCACCACCTCCCCGCGCTAAAATCAATACTTCCGCACGTCCATCATGCTCGACTCTTTGAATTGCTTTGACTATAGAATTGGGTGCTTGTTCTCCCTGTACCGTTGCAGGTGAAAATAAAATATGTAAGCCGGGATACCGAGATTTCAGTGTTTTTTGGATATCACCCCAAGCAGCAGCAGTCGGTGAAGTGACAACGGCGATCGTTTGTGGATGTTCGGGAAGCGGTTGTTTTCGTTCGTCATCAAATAAGCCTTCAGCCATCAAACGGGTTTTTAATTGTTTGTAGCGCAAAGCCTGTAAACCTTCTCCCGCAGGTATAGCTTGCCACACAGTAAGTTGATATTCTCCCCGTGCCGGATACAGTCGAATGCTGCCTAAAACGATTAATTGCTCGCCAACAACGGGCATTTGAGCTAGTTTCGGGATTTGCCCCTTCCAGGTGACGCATTTAATCGCAGCATCACCATCGGTATCTTGTAAGGTAAAAAATAATCCCGCACGATGGTTGTTAGCGCTAGAAACTTCGCCAGTTACCCAAACTTGTCGTAATGTTGGATCTTCTTCCAACAACAATTGGATGTAGTTGGTTAAACCAGCGATTGATAGCGCGGAATCGGGGATTAGAGAGTTTTTTGGTTCGGAATTCATGTTCTATTAATATTGTTAGAGCTAAAATACGGTATTACTTAAAAATTCGTATAAATGTATTTTATAAGCTTTACAACACCTGAAGACTCTAGTTTAATGTAGTTTATAACATTTTAAATAAAATAGGAATTCAGATGGATTGTAAAATATATTTTCCCACAATTCACCTATTTGCCTATTCTCGCAATCCAAAGTTTTCTGACTCACAAGAAGATGCTGTAAATATAAATTATGATTGGCTTTGGAAACAGTGTAACTATATTATAAAAACTAAATTAGCATACGATTTTAGCTTAAATTTTTTCTTGCGGAATGAAAATGCAAAAGTACCAGCGGAAAACTTAATTAATCAAGAAATAATAAGTGAAAATAAACAAGATTCTATTCATATTACGAAAGATATAAAATATAAATTTGATGATTATTTTCCTCTTTATATTAAAGCAATAAATAATATACAAACGGAAGTTTATTCTCGAAGTATTTATGATAGCTATGCCTTATGCTTAAAATTTTATCCAACGAATCAACTAAAAAATAAAAAGTTTTATTTTGAAGAGTTTGAACAGCAAAATTTACAATTTAATCCAGATAACTGTTTAGTTTTACCCCAAGAAGACAATAAGTATTTTTTAGGGCAAACAATATTAATTACAGCTAAATTAACTTACAAACAAAGAAATCAATCTTTAGAGTGGCTAAAAAGTAATATTGCTGATAAATACTTAGAAGCTTTATTCTCTGGAGATAGGAATTTTAGAAAGCCTGTCTTTAACAGAGCCGGTAAATTATTTGGGAGGCCAATTTTTGAATATGGAATTTATAGACAATTAGATAATTATATTCATGTTTTAGTTTGGCTAATCGATAATACAGACGAGAAAAATATTATTGAAAAAATTCACAAAAATTTATTAGGACTATTTTTCTTTAGAGCTAAAGTTATTAATGCATATCAAGAAACTCGTCTATATTCAAAACAAGTAAAAATTAGAAATTTTAAAATAGAAAAAAGATTAGAAGGGATGGCTGTAGATTTATCATATAAGTCAAAATTAAGCGATTGGAATTTAACAGAAATATATCACGATCTAATCGAATTGACTCAAATTTCGGTAAAATATGCAACTATAGTAAGAGACATAGATGAACATCAAAATACTATATCTAATAATACGCGAAACTATATTGATAAAATACGAGAGATAAAAAGTATTTTCCCTCGCGAAAGTATTGGATTCTTAATATTTTTTGGAGAAAGTACTTGTCGTGCTTTTAAAGATCAAATAGCAACAGATTCTAGTTCTTATCAACATATTCTAGAAAATATAGATGATTTAATAAATGCAACGGAAGGCTTGTTAAGAATTGAATTACATGAAATTGAAAAGCAACATGATACTCAAGAGAAAAAAACCGATCGCAATCAAAATGTATTAATTTTTGCAGCAGCCAGTGGATTGGGCGCAGCAGAATTAGCTAGCTCTAATTTTAATTTAATAAAACAAGATAACTTTATTTATAATCAACCATTTATTAATCACGAATTTATTAACAAAAATCCATATACTTCAGTAATTTTTTATAGTTTTTTGTTTAGCCTTTTAGTAGGAACTAGTATTTGGTTTATATGGACAATACTAAAATTTATTCCCAGGATTTTATTCGTAGTAAAAGTTATGGTATTCAAAATCATAGATAATAGATACAGAGCTACAAAGTAAAACGGCTTCAGAGGAAAATAAAAAAGCAAAAATTTTCACTCCTAACTGTTCGCTGGTAACATTATGGGAAAATTGAGGCAATCGTAATGGTGTGGCAGCGTCCCGATGGTAGAAAGGCTGATGAACTTCGTTCAGTTATTTTTGTAAAAGATTTTACACGTTATGCTGCTGGTTCGGTTTTGGCAAAGTGCGGTGAAACTCAGGTTCTTTGCACTGTCAGCGTTAGTGAACGAGTACCGAAATTTCTCGTAGATAGTGGTAAAGGTTGGTTAACTGCTGAGTATCGAATGTTGCCCGGATCAACCCAACAACGATACGAACGAGAAACTATCAAGTTATCTGGAAGAACCCAAGAAATTCAGCGGTTGATCGGACGTAGTTTGCGAGCAGCGTTAGATTTCGAGGCATTGGGAGAACGTACTTTAACAGTAGATGCAGACGTACTGCAAGCCGATGCTGGTACCCGGACAACAGCAATTACCGGGGGATTTGTGGCACTCGCGATCGCCATTTCCAAGTTGATGAACGAAGGTGTTCTAGAGCGATCGCCTTTAATCGGACAAATTGCGGCAGTTTCGGTAGGCTTATTAGAAGCAGAAGCATTTTTAGATTTAAACTATCCCGAAGACTTAGCTGCAACAGTCGATTTCAACGTCGTGATGAATCAAAATCTCGGAATCATCGAAGTTCAAGGAACCGCAGAAGCAGGTAGCTTCACCCGTACTCAATTAAATAATTTATTGGATTGTGCCGAAAAAGGCATCGACCAATTATTAACCGCACAACGAGCAGCCATTCCGCAATGGGGGGAATTATGGGGATAGGGAGATGGGGGGACAAGGGGACAAGGGGACAAAATTCATAACTTCTAACTCCTAACCTTTGACCTTTAACCTTTAACCTTTGACCTATTCCCATCCCCATTCTTAAAAGTTTCACAAGGTAAAAGCAAAATTCCGATATCGGCGGTATGGTTATCCCAGAAGTGAGCTAGGTTGTGAAGGCTGATGAATCAAAAAGTTGAAGTATTGCCGGATAAGAATGCGCTGGTTGAACGGGCGCTTTCTTTAATCTTGTCTAAAGTCGATGATGCTATTCAACAGCGCGGACGTTTCACTATTGCGTTGTCTGGTGGTAGCACTCCTAAGCCGCTATATGAAGCATTGGGTAAACAACAATTGCCTTGGGATAAAATTCATGTACTATGGGGCGATGAGCGCTATGTTGCAGCAAATCACGCTGATAGCAATCAATTAATGGCGCGTAATGCATGGTTGGATAAAGTTGATATTCCCCCAGCAAATATTCACGCGATGCCGACTGATGTAGCCGAACCAGCACAAGCGGCTCAACTGTACGAACAAGATTTACAGAAGTTGTTTAATTCTGCTCCAGGAGAGTTTCCGGCAATTGATGTGATTTTGCTGGGAATGGGCGATGATGCTCATACTGCATCTTTGTTTCCTAACACCGAAGCATTGAAAGTTACCGATCGGCTCGTTACAGTAGGCAATAAAGATAGTTCTGTACGTCTTACTTTTACTTATCCTTTTATTAATGCGGCTGAGTGTGTCATATTTTTGGTTGCTGGTGAAAATAAAAGACCGGCTTTAGCTGAGGTTTTCGCACCAAATGCATCGTCCACTACTTACCCTTCTCGTCTAATTCAACCTCAAAAACAACTTTGGTGGCTTTTAGATGAGGCTGCTGGTGCGGAAATCAAAGTTTAACGGCGAAATTGTAAGTAATTGTTAAAATCAAAAGCGACAATGCTCGTCTGCTTGCCAGCACTATTTTACGATGAACTTGAGAAAAGGTTTAATTCCATGATTGTTTGCCCGAACTGCAATCATCCCAATCCAGATGGCGCTGTCCAATGCGAAGCTTGCTACACCCCCCTACCGGCAACTACTAGCTGTCCGGGCTGTGGGGCGACCGTGCAGGCAGATGCGGCTTTTTGCGGACAGTGTGGTTACAATTTACGCTCCGCTCCTTCCGGAGTAGAGCCAACCGTTGCTCCAATAGAAGTACCGCCTTTAGATGACCCGCCAACTGCTAACTTGAATCCTATGGAAGCTTCTTCTTTACCACCAACAGCAGTAGCTGCTCCCCAAGGATTTGAACCACCAGCGACTGAAGGTAGTCCCCCACCTACAATGCCATCTGGACATGAAAGTGGAGAACAAGAAATACCAACTCCACCTCCAGCAGTTACACCACCTCCAGTTAATGTTGTTGAAGCTGCACCTGCGCCCGTAGAGGAAGAAGAATCCGCTTCTTTTTTCCCAGATTTACTTGAAGAACCGGAGCCGGAACCCGAACCGGAACCCGCACCTGCACCCGTAGCAAGTTCTTCTCCTTCTAGGACTCAATTACAGCAGGTTAGCGCTCGTTTGGTTCACGCCAAAACTGATACACCAATAGAACTACCGCAAAATCTTTCTGTAATTCATATTGGTAAAGCAAACGACCGAGTTCCGCCGGATATTGATGTTTCTGGATTAGAAAACTCGGAAGTTGTTTCGCGGATTCATGCCGATATTCGAGTCGAGGGAGACGCTTACTATATAGAAGATGTCGGCAGTTCCAACGGTACTTACGTTAACGGAATGTCGCTGCTACCCGGTAATCGTCACCGTTTGCGACCTGGCGATCGCATCAGTATGGGTAAAGGAGATTTGGTAAGTTTCTTGTTCCAAATTTCTTAACTTTAAAGTAGTATTTATAAGCTTATTTTATAGGCTGGATAGCTATTTTTACTCGTTTCCATCCCGTTGGGAATACCATTTCAAAGGCTCTGCCTCTTTTATTTAATTGAAGGTGGAGCCTTAACTTACAGCATTCTTTGGCTCTACCAAGAAACGAGGAATCCAAATTTTAAAATCCCAAAATGCAGCTCTATCCTTTGTTCCCGCTTTTATACCCTATCCTCAAATCAAGTTTTCCTAAATGTCTGTGGAGTGGTAATCCAAATTCCAAAACTATTGCTCTCACTTTTGATGATGGTCCCCATCCGCAATACACACAGCAGCTACTACAAGTTTTAGACCGTTATCAAATTCAAGCAAGTTTTTTTTGGTTGGGTGCTTGCGTCGAACGTTTTCCCCACATAGCCCAACAGGTATACTCTCGCGGACATTGGATCGGATTACACGGCTATTCTCATCACAATTTCCCTTTACTTTCTCCAACTCAACTCAAACAAAGTTTAGAAAAAACCCAAGCTGCTATTCACACTGCTTGCAACCTAACACCGGAAAAAGTGCGCGATATCCGACCCCCAAATGGTTTATTTACACCTCAAACTTTACAGCTATTTCATCAGTGGAATTACCGTCCGGTAATGTGGAGCGTCGTACCGGAAGATTGGGTACGTCCGGGAATACCCAAAGTTGTCAATAGAGTCATGGATAACTTAGAAAATGGCTCTTTAATAGTATTGCACGACGGCGTTTGTGGCGGACAGGACGTAGCCGAAATAGCACAAATTATCATCCCTAAATTATTAAATCAAGGATATTCCTTTGTGACAATAGATACTTTATGGCAAAAAACAGTGGGCAGTTAGCAGTTTATTGATAATTGTTCATTGTTCATTGATAATTGCTTCTTTTGCTTCCTCTGCTTCGGTACCTAATAAATTATGTACTTCTTGCAAAGAACCAGGCTTTATTGATGCTTCTTCTGGGAAGTCGCTTTCGGATTCGAGCAAATCTTCTACTTTACAATTGAGAGCTTTACAGAACTTCACTATTCTTTGAATATGGTTTGTACCCGTTCTACCACTCTCCCAATTTTGGATGGTACTTTCCGTCACCCCTACGAGACGAGACAACTCAAGCTGGGTTAAACCCGCTTTTTCACGTAGAAAAGCTATCTTTGGTTTTGGTTTCTGTTTCACAGCTAAAGAACTCAATCACGTCTATAGCGGTACATCCTAACATCAAAAAAATTGAGCCGCCCAATTTTTTTAACCAAAGACTTGACACACCCAAGTTCTTTGGTTAATATATTTATGTGTAGAGGTTCAACTTTATATATTTAGTTGTTCGCAGTGCATTATAAAAAGCGTGAATTATCAGTAATGATAATTTGCCAGAAATGGTTGCCGATTAAAAGCACGAATATTTATTTTCAAAAGAAAAATTCGGGGAAATCCGGAATAAACAAATTCAATTCTGTATCCCCGTATATCCCACAAGAGAAAAATACAATCTTTAAAAAATCATCAAGGGTTCTTAATAAATACCTGTTGAAACTTTAAAGATTCATCCTCTGGGTAACAACACACAAGATACATCACAACACACAACACTATTACACGAGGAAAATATAATGTTTAACAAGTCTCTAGCTTTGGGTCTATTGGCTGCTGTGATGGTTGCACCTGGTGCGGCTTTCGCTGGTTCTCAATCGCAGAATAGTAACGTACATACGACTCAATCCGGTACCGCAATCGACGGTAGTGTAAACGCTCAGAGTGCTGAATCTCTCAACGTTCAACAGCAAATTCAGAAAACTCGCGATAGTATAGGTCGTGGTCGTAGTCACGGTTACGGTGGTCGTTATTGTCCTGGTAGCTACAATGGACAATCTCAAAACTCTTCCGTGGGAACCGCTCAAAGTGGTGCGGCTGTAGGTTATTCTGACAACGCTCAATCGAGCAGCACTGTCAACGACCAGAAACAAGTTGCAAGTAATAGCACTACTTGCCGGTAAAAGCTAACAGTCAACAGTCAACAAATAGAACAGGGGCTTTGCATATATACATCAAAGCCATCTCAATTCAACAACACAACACACAACACAATTAATTACACGAGGAAAATATCATGTTTAACAAATCTCTAGCTTTGGGTTTATTAGCGGCTGTAATGGTTGCACCTGGTGCGGCTTTGGCTGATTCTCAATCGCAGAATAGCACTCAAAATACGACTCAAAACAGTACTGCGATCGATGGTAGCACCAGCGCTCAAAGCTCTGAATCTCTCAACGTTCAACAGCAAATTCAGAAAACTCGCGATCGCGTTGGTGGTTATAGCGGTCGTTACGGTGGTCGTTATTGCGCTCCTAGCTACAACGGACAATCTCAAAATTCTTCTGTGGGAACCGATCAAAGCGGTGCGGCTGTAGCTGGTTCGGTTAACGGTCAATCGAGCAGCACTGTCAACGACCAAAAACAAGTTGCAAGTAATAGCCGTGTTTGTCGGTAACGGTTGTCAATTATCAATTAGCTGATAGAAAAAGTGGCTTTGATGTATCTATGCAAAGCCACCTCAATTCAAAAACACAACACACAACACACAACACTACTAATTACAAGAGGAAATAATGTTTAACAAATCTCTAGCTTTGGGTTTATTGGCTGCTGTAATGGTTGCACCTGGTGCGGCTTTCGCCGGTTCTCAATCGCAGAATAACACTCAAAATACGACTCAAAACAGTACTGCGATCGATGGTAGCACCAGCGCTCAAAGCTCTGAATCTCTCAACGTTCAACAGCAAATTCAGAAAACTCGCGATAGTATCGGTCGTGGTCGTAGTCACGGTTTCGGTCGTCGTTATTGCGCTCCTAGCTACAATGGACAATCTCAAAACTCTTCTATGGGAACATCTCAAAACGGTGCAGCTGTAGCTGGTTCGGTTAACGGTCAATCGAGCAGCACTGTCAACGACCAAAAGCAAGTTGCAAATAATAGCCGTGTTTGTAATTAATCCCAATTGAATCAAGGATGTTGCCGATGGTTCAAAATCGGCAGCGTCAGTTTTAATTGATACACAATGAGGCCTATAACAATGTTGAATAAATCTTTAGCTTTTGGCTTATTAGCTGCTGGTGTAATGATTGCTCCCAGTACGGCTTTCGCCGAGCAAAGACAAGATAACGTCATAATTAATACTCAAAATGGTGCAGCGATCAATAGTAGTGTAAACACTCAAAGTTCGGAAGCTTTAAGCATTCAAGAACAAGTGAGATTACGCCAAAGTGCTGCTTCTAAACGTTTGCGTCGTTACTGTCCCGGTAGCTACAGCACTCAATCACAAATCTCTACTCAAGCATCGGTTCAGAATGGTGCTGGTATAGATTATTCTGACAATGCTCAAGCTAACAGCAATATTAGCGAACAAAAGCAAGTCCTAGTAACTAGCACTGGTTGCTACCGCTAATATTTACAGTTGCTTCAAATTAACAAGTAGTGGGAGCATTTTGCTTCTTACTAGTAGTCTACCAAGCCAATGCCGGTTGAGGTGAGGGAGTAGGGGATAGGGAGTAGTAGAAATAAAATTACCCTGCAAACTTCCTTTGGTGGATTACTAGCGACCAAGATGGTCGCACTACTTTTCAGTCGAATTACAACACACAACACACAACACTAATTAGGTCTATATAAGATGATTAAGAAAATTTCCACCCTCGGTTTATTAGCTGCTGCTTTGATGATCGCACCAAATGCAGCATTTGCAGGACAAACCACAACTCAAGAAGCAAACCAAGAATCTACTGTAATTGGTTCTGGTAGTCGAGTTATTCAAAATGGTAGACAAGTAAGCATCCAGCGTCAGGACAATTTAGGTCCCCGTAATCGCAGATGTGGTGTAGACTCACAGTCACAGCAATCAAATCAGCGGATTGACCAAAATGCTGTTGCTATTAATGGTGGTGTTGTTAACCAAAATGCCGACCAAGTAAACATCCAGCGTCAACTGATTTTGGGTTCTCGTTACTGTTACTAAATTACATGGGATGAAATGCGGTTATACCATTTTGGATGATCGAAAATAGGAATAAAAATCCATTTTTAATCTTCTTTTTCAAATTGGTGTTAATTCTGGGTTGCCGATTTTCTTAATCGGTTTTTCTACTACAAGAGGTTCCCATGACTAACAAACAAACGATTTCCATCCTTGCATTATCCATACTAATGACATTATCAGCAGGAGTTGCTACAGCAGGAATTCAAGTTCAAAACGGTGACAGTAGCGTAAAAATCAACCGCAACGGTGATATTCAAATAAAAAACGGTCGCAGAAGATTCTATCGTTCCCGTGTTTATCGTAGTCCTGCAATTCGCGTTCCTTCACATAATATCTACCGTCAAGATACACAAGATACAACCAACAGGGGTAATTGCACAACCTACCGTAGCACTCGTCAAAGTGGTTCTGGTAGCAATCGTTCTTATGCTCAAACTAGAACAACAACCTGTCAATAAGGATGCAACTATGAAGCTAAAATTACTTTCAATAAGTTTATTCTCGCTAACTACTTTATCTTCAATATTTATTCCTCCTCTACAGAATAAAGCAGTTGCGGGATGTAATGCGATCGATGTTAACGTCCAAGTGTCAATCGATGATTCACCTACCGGACGACAAAGAAATGATGTAAAACAAGAATTCGGAGAGAATTGCAAAGGTAGTGTCGGTACTACTGCTGTTACTACATCAACTCAAGTTTGTAATTCTTCGCAGTGCGAACAAGCACGCAGCAACCGACAACGACTTGATGGAGACCCCAATCGTCGTACTGGTGTTAATACTAATAACATTGGTATTAAAATCGATGTTCCGGTACACGTAAAGAAGCCAAAAAAACCTAATCTTCCTTCTTTTGCACGGTAATTTTTTGTCATCATCAAACGTTTAATTATTGTCCCCTATCTGGGGACTTTTGTATTTGAGATTGTAGGGTGTGTGACGACTATAATTAATTTAAGAGATAACGAAATAATTTGATGTTGCCATCACGCACCAATTAGTTAATAATGGTGCGTTACCAGTCACGTTAACGGCACCCTAAAATTTTTATACCCTGATAATTAATGGTTGAAAAAACCTGATGAAAAGCTCATTATTTTTGATATGTAGCACGGCTATGGTAATTACTATTACAATAGCTTTTGTAAATAATTTTTCTGATAATAATCAAAGTACTATTGCACAATCGGATCTTAATAATATGCAGAAAAATACGACTAGTTCTACTACGTTTACCAGCAATTCTTCGGGGTATCAACGCGGTACAGTCAGCTTCAGCGCTGCAAACCTATCTCAACCACATCTTCTTAAGATTGAGACTTCAGCCACTAAGTTAAGTGGCAAAATAGTTGTAAATGGAAAAGTTGTTAAAAATCTAAATAACAAAACGACTGAAATTGATTTATCCCCCTATTTATCAGTTGGGGAACATAAAGTTGAAATCTCTGCAAATTATACTCCTGCAACATCTCCCATCAAAGTTGAATTGAATGCTCCAAATAGTAATGTAACTCAGCAAACCAGCGGTAACGGTATATTAAATTACCAGTTGGATATTACCGTGCGCTAACTATATAAGGTAAACTGTGTAGCAAACCTGAATGACTGGATAATAAGTTTTAAGAAGATGATTAAAGGATTGTTACCGTTAATTTATCCTGGTTTAATTGTAGTTGGATTACAATTTGTAAACATTCAAACTGGATATTCGCAAACATCAGCTAGCAATCAAACAAGTAATGTGGGTAATGACGCTAGTTTCAATCAGATACTGCAATCTAATCCGCAATTACCCGTTAACAATACAAACAATAACTC
Organism: Rivularia sp. UHCC 0363; assembly: GCF_034931125.1. NCBI lineage: Bacteria > Bacillati > Cyanobacteriota > Cyanophyceae > Nostocales > Rivulariaceae > Rivularia > Rivularia sp. UHCC 0363. The sequence continues at coordinate 108,775 of NZ_JAYGHM010000018.1, forward strand.
AAATAATTTTAATTACCCCAATTACCCGCTCAACTACGTTCCTAATGCTTATGTGAATACAGAAAACGACTTCGGTTTTAATCTTTCTGCTGGGATAAATACTTTAGATGCTTCCAATGTCACGGTTTATTTGGGGATTATTTTTCAACCGGGACGAACGGAAGACCATAATTTGAGAATGTCTCGTTTACGAAAGGAAACGGAAGTTTTGGAAACTCAAAAGAAAATCATGGAGGGAAATTTAACATTGTTACAAAAGCAAATTGAAGAAGCTTCTATTCGTTTAGAACGCTTGCAGAAATCGTCTAATTCTTCTAATAATAGGGAACAAGAATCTAAATAAGCTGCTCTATTTGTAGCTGACTTTCTAAATTAGCACGTATCCACAATTCTGCCATAGACCAAATCCAAAAGTTATCTGATGCTTCGGCAAAATCATCGTGTTTATGAGTAACAATTGCGTCTAGTTGCTGATAGCTAGCACAAATAATTTCCACAGCAGATTCAAAATCTTTAATCGGTGAGGAACGTGCTTGCTGTAAAATACTTTGGGTTACAGAGCAAATTTTAATTTTTTCTTGCAACCAATTAATCACCATTTCCGCAATTTTTTTATTTTGTAAATGACTTAAATAAGTGTATATTTTCTGCCATCCAACATCTGTAATATACATCTGAATCCAAGGATTTACTCTATCTAATAATTCTCGAACATCTGTTACGGTATTGCGATTCATTAAAGCTTCCAAAATTAAGTCAGTATCAACTAAAATCCGAATCACTTGTAATCTCCCAGGGTTAGCGTTATATCTTGCAGCTAATAAGATTTTTCTTATTAGTACGGTATGAATAGTTGTATATACAAACGTGCAATCTTGTTTTTCTGATTTCTACAAATTATTTCGCAAAAAAATATTTTCTGGTCTCAAATCAATACTAGTATTAGGCTATTGACAAAAATATTATTTTATGAATTAGCTCAAGAATACTTTTTAAATTTGACGACAAATAAATTGAGTGGTTCCATGTTTTAAATAGTTTATTGTTAGAATAATCCTCCCAAACTCCTGATCAAAGACTTTACTTTACTTAATATTCAGTGTAATTAAATTAATAAAACCATTAATAATAGGACTTACGCAACTGGCATATTTTGGTCGTAGGGTGCTGTGACACTTTGCTTGATTTCTAACGCAATATAATGGTTTTGTGTCACGCACCGTTCCCTCGGTCTTGTGACAATTGCGGCCATTCCTGAATAAATTACTTCAATTAATTCAATTAATTGAAGAATATCTATCTTTAAGTAGATGATTTATAGTGAATTATATTTATCTATTTTTAAGTAACAGATAATAAAGTTGTCCGTTGCTAACTGTAACCCCAGCGCGATCGCCAGCAATTTTGCCGGTTCCTAGGAAGTAATCGACTCGACCTGCACCTTTAATGGCACCTCCGGCATCCTGGTCTAAAACGTAACGGCTAACGGTTCGGTGTTTCATGTCGTTGCTTGGTGTGGGGAAAGGAAAGTTCCCGCGTATCAAGGCTAAAGCTCCGGGAGGCATTAAAGATTTATCCGTAGCAATTGAACGTTCTGGACTTAACCCTACTGATATAGAACCTTGTGCTGGCTGACCTTTGTTTTCTTGGAAAAATACGAAACTGGGGTCGCGAGGAAGGTAAACGTCTAACTTTTGGGGATCTTTTTCAAAGTATTCTAAAATTGTCGGCATTGTGACACCGCTTGATGGTAATTGACCAGCTTCGATTAAAATTTTTCCAATGCTTTTGTAATTATGAGCGACATTTCCCGCAAAACCCACGCTTGTTTGAGTACCATCAAGCAGTCGCAGTTTAGCGGAACCTTGAATTTGCATCATGTATGGTTCGAGACGGGATTTAAACCAAAATAATTCTAAGCCTTTTAATTTTCCTTCTCCACCTTGTAAACCATCAGCACCTTCCAAATCTAAACGTGTAGGATGAGGTCTTTGCCAATCTTTTAAATCTGGAGGTAAAGCATAGATGGGATAGCGGTATTCTGCTGTAGGGAAACGACTTGCGACATAAAGTGGCTCGAAATAAGCGGTAAATAATACCGTTCCTTTTTTATCTTTTCCTACTGATTGATAAAAATCGAACTCTTTGACAACAGCTTGATTTAATTCTGCTGCGGATTTCGATTTCAATACTAATTGACGAAACCTTTGTAAACTTTTGATTACTCGTTCTCTAGTAATTCCAGATATGCGATATTTGTTATAAGTATTTTCAGATGCTTTGGTTTGCAAATATCCTAAACTATTATCTACGGAACTTAAAAGAACTTTTTTATCTAAATTTTGACCATTTTCTCCCCATATTTGCTCATCCAAACAAGAAGTATCACCTTCACAACAGGGGAAAGGTGCTTTTTTAATGGGAACTAGTGGTGGTGTTGACTTTTGATTCGGAACCGATACCGATAATTGCCACCGTTTTAATTGACACTCTACCGGACTCAGTAATAAACGTCCGAGAGGGGTAATGGTGATTAACAAAGTAGCAATGGGTAACGCGATAGAGACAGCATAGCTAGATGCGATCGCAGTTCGTGACTTTTTCATTCACAATTCTTGACTCAACGTAGAAAATTACAAAATCAAAGTTATTTTAAACTACAGTTGAAAGGTTCCATAATTTAATACGATTTTGAACAGCTTTTTATGCTGTCGCTAAATTTATTCGTTACTTTTTTTTACATTTCAACCAACAATCAATATATCAAATAGTGTAACGGAATGTAAATCTTTGCGTTCGGTTATATAAAGTCTAACCTTAGAGTCATGACTACTATTTAGTCTACTAGTTAGAATTAATAAAATTTAGTTCCAACTATCAATAAACTAGATCAAAACTGTTGAAGCGTAATCGTAACAGCATTAACTAGATTTTTTGCCCTGATTAATGCGATATCATGTCCGGTCAATTATCCACTCGGTAGCTAAAAAATTTACATATCAACTGCATAAGTCAGCATTTGCTTCATCCATATAATAAATAGAATAAAACTAGGGCTTACGCACGGGTAACGTAGCTATAGTCATTGCGACGTAAGGAAGCAATCTCAAACGCTAACAAATCCTAGCGAGTGCGTAAGTCGTTAAAACATTCCACCAAAAAAGTAAAAAAGTAAAAATGTTAAACAATGTTAAAAAGTTTGCCAAACCTCGACGGATAAAAATTCCCTTTTTATTGGATATCATTATTATCTCGGAAGCAGAACTTATCAAAAAAGTGGAAAATTCCGGTGATATTGACCGTTTACACTCTTATGATGCCGAATCTTTACCTGGGTGGGTGAAAGTTTATTTTCGAGCAACCAAGTTTTACGACGATAAACGGGACTTATGGTTTAATCCTTTTGAATCTACTTCTAACCCAACTTATCAGCCAAGACGTAATTACCTAGAAGAGAAAGTAGCTACAAGTTATAGCAAAGAAGATGTTAAAAGAATTGCCGAACTTTTGCAAACAAATGCTGAAGACGAGGTTATAGCTCATGAAATGGTTCAAATCGTCAATCAAAGATTTTTTGACAAAGAAATACCATTAGAAATTACCAAAACTGCGAAACATACTGTACAGAGTTTTAGCGAAGCTCTCGTCCCCTGGAAATATAGCCGTGGTAGAAAATCGCAGCAGCAAATTATGGAATATTGCGAAAAAAACCTCTCCCCAGATGTTCATCTTTTAGATGTTGGACATAATATCGGAGAAGTTGTTCAAGCAACAGCAGGTGGATTAAGAAAATTAAAAGAGAACCTCGATCGGCCAGTAGAAGAAATATTTACATCACATCCTCTGACTCCTCAAGTGCCTCGAATAGCAATAAAAGCTTCCACTTTTGATGGTTTGCTGTCATCACCTACAATTCCAGGAAAGACAGTAGTAATATTAAAAATTGGCGAAGCTGCGAAAAAAACTCAAGATATTAATTTTGCTTTTGCAGCCGGAAGCTCGGAAAGAGTTTGCGTTTTCAAAGATTTTTTCCTAGAATTTATGGGCGATTTGCAACAGGAATTAAAAAAATAACCGGCAAAAAAAATAAGATTTGTAAATTGCCAAATAATTAACAATTTTTCAGATTTTGTTTAACTATTATCTGGGTGCAAAGATAAATATGAGTTCGTATTGAATAGTCATTTTGTATTTAATTAGTGATTAATATGTTTGGAATACCTTGGCATAAATTACCTACCCCCTTCGCACTGTTAAATCTGGTTCAAGTTCGGAATAAATTACGCAAAAATAATCTTCACGACACATCACAAATACCGGACAAAAACAAATTACCATCACCTATTCCAAGTCCAGAAAATAAACATTTAGTAGCACGAACGGCTGATGGTAGTTTTAATGACCTCGAACATCCAGAAATGGGTATGGCTGGTACTAGATTTGGACGCAATGTACCATTAAAAGATGCAAAAGTCGATCAAAAAAACTTACTTGAACCCAACCCACGAAATATTAGCAAAGTATTGTTGAAAAGGGATAAATTTAGTCCTGCAACTATCTTGAATCTCCATGCTGCTTCTTGGATTCAATTTCAAACCCACGACTGGTTTTCTCATGGGGATAATCAACCAGATAAGATTGATATTCCTCTTGAAGAAAATGATTATTGGAAAGAAAAATACGGTTCGTTGGAAGTAGACAAAACTTCGAGCGATCCGACTCGTGTCGATGACAATACAAATCCTGCCACTTTCATTAATAAAGAAACTCATTGGTGGGATGGTTCGCAGATTTACGGTAGCGATGAAGAGACTATTAATAAACTCCGCTCCCATGTAAACGGCAAAATGCTTATGGGTGAAGACGGTTTATTACCTATTAACCCAGAATCAGGAATTGACGATGTGGGGGTTTCGAGTAATTGGTGGGTTGGTTTAAGTATGTTACATACTTTGTTTGTCAAAGAACATAACATCATCTGCGACCATCTCAAACAGATTTATCCCGATTGGAAGGACGAAAACCTTTTTGATCGCGCTCGATTAATCAACGCTGCATTAATGGCGAAAATTCACACCGTTGAATGGACACCTGCAATACTACCGCTTGCTGCTACTGATATTGCTTTGAATGCTAACTGGTACGGATTGTTAGGTAAGGATATCAAAAAGATTTTCGGACGTTTTGGTAACGGCGATCTTTTAAGCGGAATCATTGGTTCGGAAACCGACCATCATACTGTTCCTTACTACTTAACAGAAGAATTTGTATCTGTATATCGGATGCATCCTTTAATCCCCGACGAATTGGAATTTTATTCCCATAAAACTGGATCTGCATTAGGGAAAAAGAATTTCAAGGAAGGATTTAGTAAACAGACTCGTTCCTTAGTTGAAGATATTGGAATGTCAGATTTATTTTATTCTTTTGGAGTTACCCATCCCGGTGCGATTACATTACACAATTATCCTAGTTTTCTGCGGGAACTTGTACACACCAACGGTCAAATTTTTGATTTAGCGGCTGTTGATATTCTACGAGATAGGGAAAGAGGTGTTCCTCGTTACAATCGTTTTCGGGAATTACTCGGACGCGGTAAAGTTGATTCCTTTGAAGAAATTACTAGTAATCCCCAATGGGTGAAAGAACTACGTGAAGTCTATAACAACGATATAGATAGTGTAGATTTGATGGTTGGTTTATTCGCCGAGGATTTGCCAGAGGGTTTTGGATTTAGCGATACTGCTTTTCGTGTATTTATTCTGATGGCTTCCAGAAGACTCAAAAGTGATCGATTTTTTACCAAGGATTACAGAGCAGAGATTTATACTCAATTTGGACTTGACTGGATTGAAAATAACTCTTTTGTCACAATTCTTCGCCGTCAGTATCCCGATTTAATACCAAAACTTACCAATGTAGAAAATGGTTTTAACTTTC
>NZ_JAYGHM010000019.1:0-27205 GCF_034931125.1 Rivularia sp. UHCC 0363
AAAAGAAAGTCTCCTTCTGGATAATTGAGGGAGGCTTTCTTTTTGTTAAATTATTTGTCAATTTGATATTGTTCAACTTACAATAAAAATAAAATAAAAGTCTATGGAAGTTTCTAAGGAACAAAAAATTAGATCTTTTTATATTAAATTGTCTGTTAACAAATTCAAATTGACAAACAATTACGATTTAACAAATGGTAAATCAGATAAATGATATTGCTTTGCAAGCGAGCCAAGGTAGCATCGCAGCAATTATTCAGATATTAAATGAAAAGTTAGCTAATTCTGGTGTTAGAACCAGAGCGGTTTTTGATAGTGGAGTTTTACAACTGTTATGTGAAGCTCGAACGATAGAAAAACTTGAGAAATCGACTTTAATACACCAAATTCGGCAGATATTAGAGACAATCGCACCTCGTAACATTCATAAAGTTCACATAAATAGTCGTATTGTCCGAGAACAACAATTATTATGGTTAGAAGAAATAAATCGTAATCCAGAAAATCATCTGTTGTGGTCTGAAGAAATTACTTTAAACAAACCTCATATTTTATGGCAAATAATTAAAGATTTTAAAAACAATAAAAACGAATTAAAAAAACCACAATTGCCTCAGCCTAAATCTTCTCGGCATTTAATAGTTAATAACAAGAATAAGATTAAAAAGTCCTTGTTTGGAGAGACTATTAATGTGCTTATGTTGTGGATATTACTACTATCGTCAGGTTGGCTTGCTTATTCTTTGCTAGGTAATAAGAAAAATAATTTAATAGAAGCGCAAACTTTAGAATCTTTTAATACCGATACACCTGAGATAAAATCTTTAAAACCTTTAGATACTGATCAAAACAAATTAGAAGTACCTATTGTCACTTCTTCTCAAGCAGAAGATGATTTTTTTAATGTAGCAGTGCGAATTGCTAATCAAGCAGTTGAAGATGGTCAAGTAATAACAACTTCTGCTGAATGGTTAGACCTAGCTGCTAAATGGCAACGTGCTTCCGATTTGATGGGTAAAGTTCCGTCTAGTCATAATCGCTTCAATGAGGCGCAAACAAGAATTGAGCTTTATAAAAAATATAGTGAGTCGGCTTTAAAGCAAGCGAATAAGAAGTAGTTTTATTTCTGGGTTAAGTTTCTAAATTTATATATTGTAAAGGCTCTAGTTTTGTAATATTGTAACAAGCTTCCACTTTATTAAACTTGTGTTTACGCTAATATACACAAAAATCAGTATATTAGAATACTTGATATGCATGAAGCTTTCATTGATTTAGACGAATTAGTAGTACGGTGTAGAGATAAGCAAGCTAAACAATTTATTAAAGAGGCAATTGCTTGTTATAAAGCTGGAGCATATCGTTCTTGTATTGTCGCAACTTGGAATGCGGTTGTATTCGATTTTCTCCATAAACTAAGGGAATTACAGCTTTTAGGAGATAAAGAAGCCTCACAGTTATTAGAACAATTTGAGAAACAGTCCTGTACAATGGAAAGAAATTCTAGAAATTTTCTTTGAAAATAGTCAGATATATAATTCACATGGTTGTGCTAGTACTTTTGAATCTCTATTTAATAAATCTATAGAGCTTGATGCTTCTGTTAAACCTTACTGGTTCTCTTTTAGAGAGAAACTTAATTCTCTTAGTCCTAACGATAAATATATTAATAATTTAAAAAAAGTAATCGATACTCAACTTTCTATTGAGTGATTTTTGCTATCTTATCTATATATTGCCTGGTGAAGTGTACTTCTGTTGGTCATAACTTACAAGGTTATTAGAATTGTTCAGTAGTACGTAAAGTTTGGCGATCGCACTTCACTAAAACAACCAGAGACGCAGTTTGATTACCACGTCTCTATAAATATTTACCTAAATACTCATCTCTAACATCCGCTCCATAGGACGCAAAGCCTTAATTCTCGTATCCTCACTCATCGTAATTTCCGGGGTGCGATTCTTCATTGCTAAATACAGCTTTTCTAAGGTATTCAACCGCATAAACGGACACTCGTTACAATTGCAGTTATTCGTCGGTGGTGCGGGAATAAACTGTTTGTGCGGTGCTTGTTTTTGCATTTGGTGAATGATTCCCGGTTCCGTAGCAACAATAAATTCATTACTGGAACTCTGCTGACAATGCTTTAATAAAGCCGCCGTAGACCCAATAAAATCAGCGTGCTGCAATACAGATGTTTCACATTCGGGGTGAGCAATTACCTCAGCTTGTGGATGTGCAATTTTTAACTGCACAATCTTCTTCTCGGAAAAGGTTTCATGGACAATACAGCTACCTTGCCATAATAATAAATCTCGCCCAGTTTGCTGCATTACATACCGCCCTAAATTACGATCTGGAGCAAAAATAATCGGTTGTTCTTTGGGTATCTGCTGCACAATTTTGACAGCGTTAGAACTGGTGCAGATAATATCGCTCATCGCTTTGATTTCCGCAGTACAGTTAATGTAAGAAATTACCAAATGCTCTGGATGAGCGGCTTTAAATGCTGCAAACTCTGCGGGGGGACAACTATCCGCTAAAGAACAACCAGCATCCAAATCTGGTAGCAAAACTAATTTATCTGGATTAAGAATCTTTGCCGTTTCTGCCATGAAATGAACGCCAGCAAACACAATAACATCTGCATTAGTATTCGCTGCTGCTTTGGAAAGTTGCAACGAATCGCCAGTAAAGTCTGCAATGTCTTGAATATCTGGTTCTTGATAATAGTGGGCTAAGATAACGGCATTAAGTTCTTTTCTTAGACTATTGATCGCTGCAAATAAATCTAATGGCAATGCACCCAGTTGGGTTGTTTTGCGTTGAGCAAGTGCGGTAGTAAACACGGTATGATTAGGCAGAATGTTCTTTTTATCCAAAATCTCGCAGTTTTGTACAAAAGCTTACCTCATCCCTCGTTCCTTTTACCGTCAGAGGGTTTGGCAATCAAATTATACGTATTTGCAAGATATAATTTTTAATCTTGAAATAATTATAGTACTTTTTACCAAAAATAATAGGTGGATAATACGACTTCGAGAAAATTGTGTCAAAATTGGTTTGAGTTTCCTATCCTGGAAACATATGGAAAGGAAAGTGGCATGACAAGCAGTCAGATAACAAACTCGAAAACTCTCAAAATCGCTGTAGTGGGAGACGTTCACGACCAATGGGAAAAGGACGATGATATTGCACTCCAGCGTCTGCACATTGATCTGGTGCTGTTCGTAGGGGATTTTGGTAATGAGTCGGTAGAAGTGGTCAGAAAAATAGCTTCACTCGATATCCCTAAAGCAGCCGTAATGGGCAACCACGATGCATGGTTCACTGCTACCGAATGGGGGCGTAAAAAGTGCCCCTACGACCGCACTAAAGAAGATTGGGTGCAGCAACAACTTGATTTTTTGGGTGATACTCATGTTGGTTTTGGGAAGCTGGATTTTCCGAATTTTAACTTAACGGTGGTAGGAGGTCGTCCTTTTACTTGGGGTGGACCGAAATGGAAATTTGCGGATTTATGTAAGGAAAGATTTGGCGTTGCCACTCTTGAAGAGTCAACTACCCGAATTATGGAAGCAGTAAAGAGCGCTGCTTATGAAACGATAATTTTTCTCGGTCATAACGGTCCTTCGGGATTGGGGGACAATCCCGAAGACCCTTGCGGCAAAGATTGGCATCCAATCGGCGGCGATTATGGCGACCCAGACTTTGCGGAAGCGATTTCTCAAAGTATCACCGCCGGTAAAAATATTCCTTTGGTGACATTCGGACATATGCACCATAGCCTGCGACATACAAAAGTATTGCGAAAGCGTATTTTTAGGAGTCCAGAGGGAATTATTTATTTAAATGCAGCCAGCGTACCCCGAATTATCGAAAAGCCTCAAGAGAAGCTACGTAATTTCTCTATTGTGGAACTTGAAGATGGTAAAGTCGCAAAAGCTTCACTAGTATGGATTGACAATGATTTCACTATTAAATCTGAAGAAATTCTTTATCAAAAATCCACTTCACTAGTGCAACCAGCGTAGAAATATAGTATAATATATAATTGGTCAGCAGTTATCTAGGCTTCATTGTTCAAGATTGATTGCTGACAGATGATTTGGAGAGGTGGCAGAGTGGTCGAATGCGCTCGACTTGAAATCGAGTGTACTGAAAGGTACCGTGGGTTCGAATCCCACCCTCTCCGTTGAAGGTTCGTCATCAGAAAAATTCGCGAGTAAGTGAAAATTTTCCTGATTATTTTTTATTATATGGGAGGATTGAGGTGAAGCTAACTGAGCTTTCGTGAAGCTTTATAGTTTCCTCCTCGCTCTGCTGCTCTTTGTGCAGGCTTGTTACTTGCTTTTTGAGTGATTTCTTCCCAATTAGCTTGCTCCAATACTACATCCAAAACATCTGAAATATTGCAACGCTGCTCGTATGCTATTCGTCTAAGAATTTCGTGGTGTTCGGGCTGAATATACACAGGCTTTCTTTGTGTTTGCGCCATTTATCCCGCAATAAGTAAACAATCTTTTTCAGAAGAGCTATTATCTCACGGGTGGACGTACTGGCATAGCACGTCGTATTTATTAAAAAAAATATACTTAGATTTTAAGATATGAAAATTTTTCACCACTTAAATTATAAGTATTTCATAAAAAATATACGGGATGTGGGAAACTCAGTCTTTTTAAAGCTGAGAGGAAAACGCCACGGTGGTTAAAACCACACGCGGCGTTTTCCTCTTGGATGGTTAGTCCGCAATGTCGGTGATGTTAGCTTGTCCTAGGAGGACACGCTGCGCGAACGATAATGTTTGAGGTCGGCATATCTAGGAAACACTGGCTTAACTCAGGTACACCTGTTTAATCCCCTAGTTATAGAGCTTGGAACTAGCTACGCATTCCAAGGTATGAACTTCAACACTTACCTTAAACGTAGGAAATTAATCCTTAATCTGGTCAGCTAAGAGTTTCAGGATTACGCCTGAAGCTCAGACCCTTTAGGGCTGAGTTGCTGACTCTTTATAATTCTATATTTCAAGATTGTAAAGATTTTGTAAACAAGAGTGCGATCGCCATTTTCCCCTCCCCCTTCCATCTCGGTTCCCGCAACATTTCTGAAGTACTACTATTACCAATAAATTGAACTAGGAGGTTCCTTCATGGCTATCCTACATAACTTAGAAATACCCTTCGGAATTGTATGAGCAACTCTCGATCAAAAACTGATAAAAGCTGTCTTCAGCTACGTCCTATGATGTTCGCGCTTTCAACGAGTTTGAAGTGCCACCTTTAGAGTCAAGATCGTAATTACTATTTTTTTACAAAGAAATATTTATCACAAAAAGGATAAAATAAAATCCGCATAATCCCTAATATATTAAACCGTATAATATCATCTCCTCATCCGTGTATCTGCACTGGCAGGGGAAATTAAAGCGATGCTAATTTAGCAACACGAATGAAACTTTTGTTACTTCTTTACAGGGTGCTTAGACAAATTTTGTATGTATAGCCCTACCCTTTGAGGGTGAGGCAAATTTCGCGTAACAAAGATTCATCCTTTCTAACAAATTCAACGCGAAAAATATCAAATGACTTTAGAAGACATTAGTAATAAATTTATCACGACAGAACCCATAAAATCCGGAAAGGAATCGAGCGAACAAAAAGTATGGGATGCTGTTAAAAATGCATTTGCAGATAGAAACTGTATCGGTTATTGGCGGTATCCGATTTTCTCGAAGGTCGGTGAAATTCGTAAGGAACCCGATATTCTTGTTGCCGATCGCGAATTTGGTTTAACTGTAGTTGAAATTCTGCCAGTTACCATCGATCAAATAGCTGAAATTCGCGATCGCAATTGGCTTCTACAAAACTTTGCTCGTACCGAAGCGTCTCCATCTCAATTAGCAGAACATCAATTACGGGCTTTAATTGCATACACTGACAGAGAACCGGCTATTTGGCGTAAAGTCAACGGTAGAGTTATTGTTGCACTACCTCTAATTACTCTTGAACTTTGGCAGCAAAGAGGTTTCGACCAACTACCTAATTGTCCCACAATTATTTTTCAAGACCAATTGAGCAAAGCTGCTTTACTCGAACGCATTCAACAAACTTCTCCTTTAGTACCTGGAGAAAACTTAGAAGATAAAGATTGGGAATTACTGCTTTCGGTAATTGGTGGAACTCCAGTACTTCGTAAACCCCAGCGTGACATCGCTGTTAGTGGTAAAACTCGCGCTAGCGTGATGGATGCTTTGCGTCAAAAGTTATATGAAATAGATTTACAGCAAGAACATATAGGTAAAGAAATTCCCCCCGGACCTCAACGTATTCGCGGTATTGCGGGTTCTGGTAAAACTGTATTGCTGTGCCAAAAAGCGGCGCATATGCATTTGAAGCACCCCGATTGGGATATTGCTTTGGTGTTTTTCACTCGCTCTTTATATGACTTAACGATCGCTTTATTAGACCAGTGGATGCGTCGTTTTAGCGGTGGAGATTTACAATACGATCCCAAAACTAATTTAAAATTGCGCGTGCTTCACGCTTGGGGTGCAAAGGAACAGCCCGGTTTCTATAGCACAATTTGCGAATACCACGGTAAAAGACGCGGAACGGTTGTAGATACCAATCAAGGACAACCAAATCGTGCTTTAGCCGAGTTATGCAAGCGGTTACAGGAAGAGATCGCAATTGAGCCGATGTTTGACGCGATCTTGATTGATGAAGGTCAAGATTTAGTTGCTGACGACAATCTGAAATATCAAGATAAACAAGCAATTTACTGGTTAGCTTATCAAGCTTTACGACCTGCAAGCGAAGAAACACCAGAAGAAAAGCGTTTAATTTGGGCTTACGACGAAGCACAAAGTCTTGATAGTTTAGTTGTACCAAAAGCTAAAGAAGTATTTGGTGAAGAATTAAGCAATCTTTTAAACAAGCAACCACAATACCCCGGTGGTATCAAACGTTCGGAAGTGATGCGTCACTGTTACCGCACTCCCGGACCAATTTTAACCGCAGCACACGCGATTGGTATGGGTTTGCTGCACGGTGAAGGAATGCTTTCTGGTATCACGAATAAAAAAGATTGGGACAGAATCGGCTACGAAGTCCAAGGTGATTTTAGAAGAGTTGGTAAGCCCATTACCATAGTGCGATCGCCACAATTTTCTCCCAACCCAATCCCCGAACTCTGGGGAGAACCCGTACTAGAATTTAAAACCTATAATTCTCGTGAGGAAGAATTAACGGCTTTGTCTGAGAACATCATGCACAATATTGTTAATGATGGTCTTAATCCCAGTCGCGATATTTTGGTAGCAGTTTTAGGCTCTAATTCCGAAGCGATAGAACTAGAAAGAGAAGTTGCTGACTTCTTGATCGACCAAAATATTGACGTTTATATTCCCACTGCTAAAATCTTAAACGATTTGTATCCCGAATATCCCAATAATAGTCCTGATAAATTCTGGCATGACGGTGGCGTTACAGTGTCTCGTATCAACCGCGCTAAAGGACACGAAGCGGATATGGTTTATGTAGTTGGCTTTGATAAAGTCGCCCGCAACGAGAATGATATGAATCATCGTAACCAATTGTTTGTCGCCTTAACTAGGGCGCGTGGTTGGGCATCTCTGAGCGGTGTAGGCAATTATCCCATGTATGATGAAATGCGGCGAGTAATTAGCAGTGGCGATACTTTTACCTTTACCTACAAACGTCCGCCGAAGCGCGATATTGGAGATGGGGAGGATGTTTAGAAAATTGTGAGTTAAACTAAGAAAAATGCTAAGGGGGCGGGCTTAAACCGCCCTCTTTAGCAGAGGAACGCTAATGTGTAAAGTACCATGATATTTCAGGTGAGTGCGTCCGCATTATTCCTGAAATATCTCACCGCTAGTTTAGTAACCATCCGTGGTTATACAGTCAGAAGATATAGTTGTTAGTGGTTAGTTGTTAGTTGTTAATTGCTTGAAATTTACTGTAGATATATGTTTTTTGTAATTAGCTTCCCTAACTAGCCCTAAATCTAAACTGCATTTTATATTTTTTTATATTCGTATAGTTTTTTTATTTTTTGTAATTAAAGCACGTTAGCTGAGTTTAATATTGTTATGTTAAGAATTATCAAAAGTGCTTGACTTTAAAGCATTTATACGTATGGCAATAAATAGTAACGGATTAAATATTGACTTTAAACGGCGCGAAGAAATTATATTTGCTCGCTCTATAATTTGGGATGAAGACCTTGGTGGTTGCGAGTTTTTTGAAGATTTAACTTTAGATAAACTAGCGCAGTTGTTAGAATCCGGTTTTGCAGAACCACAACAAACTCAAAATAATTCTCCTACGATTCAAGAATTTTACGAATTTGGCAAAAAGTCTCAAAATTTGGGCTATGAACCATTTTTTATTGGATATGTTGTTTCTCCCGATAGAGAAAACTACCGTACAAGCATCGAAGGAATTCAATTGAGCTTAGAGATAGAAACTATAGATTCGAGAATATGTGCTGATTTCATCTCGGCATTTGAGAGATTTGCCCAAACTGCTGATGAAACGGATATAGCTTTGAAATTACTTTACGCTTGGTGGGATTAGCTTTTTGCAGTCAATTAAATAATCTGTCTGATTAGCGATCGCCATTTATTTTTTGTTTAATTACTCTTCAATCACTTCAACTAATTCTTCTATCATCACGTCGAACGCACGAGCTAGCTTTTGAATAGCAGTAAAGTCAACCATTGTCATTCCAGGCGAACCGGCATAGATTCTTAAAGTACTATAAACAACTCCAGAGCGGTCAGAAACTTCTTTTATCGTCCACCCTTTCTCAGCAGCAAGCTCTCTAACTTTTAACCTAATTATTCCCATAGTTTACTTAATCAAACAAACAGTTTTATATGACTGGGGCAAATTAATTCGGTTAATTAAATTTGCCTTTAATGAAGAAATATTACAGCAACTGCGAAATAGCTATCGTCAGAACAAGGAATTGTTAGTCGTGGTTAGTGGTTAGTTGTTAATTTTTAACTCCTAACTTCTAACTCCTAACTCCTAACTATTATCAACCATTAGCTGATTCCAAAAGCTGTTTCCTGGCTCTTTCAGCCCGTGCTTCTGCGCTCGTCATGACTTCTTCCATATTTTCAAGCATTTCGCCGGGGAAGTTTTCTAAAACTCTAGTAGAAATTGCAACTCTACCTTTTCCTTCATCTATGTCGATGATGAGAGCTTTAATTTCTTGCGAGGGTTGAAATACCTTTTCGATATTGTCAATAAACTTCTGGCTGATTTGCTTGATGTGGAGTAAAGCGCTAACGCCGTTTATATCAACAAATACGCCAAATGCTTTGATACCAGTTATTTTCCCTTCTACTAACTGACCGATTTCTAATAAACTGAAACTAGCAGAACTTTTCGCCAAGCGCTGGGAAAGTACAAGTTTGTTAGTGTTTTGGTTTATTTCTAAAAAGCTAACGGTGAGTTTTTGACCTTTGAGTGCTTCCAAATTGTTGCGCTCAAGCAGGTGAGAACGAGGAATAAAACCACGCAAACCAAGAAGATCGACGGTGACACCACCTTTGTTGGCGTTCATCACCTGCACGTCTACACTCTTGGAATTCTCTTGCATTTCTAGCAACTTGCGCCAAATCTGCCTCATTTCTAACTGGCGGCGAGAAATGGTTACTTGCCCTTCTGCATTTTGCTCTTGGACAATTACAAATTCTAATTCCTCATGAAGTGGTAGAACTTCTGATAAATCTATTACCTCTCTCAAAGCCGCTTCATGACGGGGAATAAAGGCACTTGACTTGCCCCCAATATCGGCATAAGCTCCATCTGGATCGATTTGGAATACTTTCCCTTTTACTACCTGTCCTTTCTGGAACTGGTAGTCGTGTTTTTCTAAAGCCTTAGCAAAGTCGTCCATTGTAAAAGACGTATCGGCTTTTTGAGAGATGTTAGCTTCGTTCTCCATAACAAATTGAAGATGAATTAAGATTTAGAGCGCCCTTTGTATAAGGACAGATTATTATTCATTAGTCATTAATTACCGATCGCAATCAATATTTTTCTGGATGAAAAGTTTCGATTGTTTACAAACAGTTAATTATCCGATCCGTAACTAATAACAACCCTTACACCATATCCTACAAATCCCGTCAAGATCGCTAAAGCTGCCCAAATAATTCTTTAACCTGTTCCCAAGCATCTTTCTCTGCTGTTGGATTGTAGCTAGCACGGCGATCGCAAAAAAAACCGTGGTTGGCATCTTTGTAACGAAATACACGGCTAATTACTTGATATTTTTCTAATTCAGCTTCGATTTGGTCTACTTGCTCTGTGGGGATACTGGAATCTTCCATGCCAAAAAAGGCATAAAGCATACCTTTGATTTCTGAAGTAACATTTATAGTAGGTTCACCACCACCAGGAGTACTAGTGGTTATACGTGCGCCGTAAAATGAGGCAGTAGCTTTTATGTCAACTAAGCTGGCGGCAAGATATGCCACATGACCGCCGAAGCAGAAACCAATGCAGCCGAATGCATCTTTTTTTACTTCGGGTAAGGTTTTTAGATAGTCTATAGCCGATTGAATATCGCTCAAAAGTTCTGAAGCTTTAGTTTGTCCCCAAGCGTAATTTTTACCGACTTCTATATCTTCGGGGGTATAGCCGGTTGCAAAGCCGGGTGCAAGACGTTGAAATAGCGCCGGAGCAATGGCAATATATCCTTCTTTCGCGATACGTTCGGCAACTTCCCGGATGTGGGCATTCACCCCAAATATTTCCTGCAATACCACAACTCCTGGATAGCTACCTTCTTCTTGAGGTTTTACTAAATAAGCATCGATTTGTACTGAATCCGATGCTATTTTTACGGTTTTAGTATCTATTGCACAAATCATAATAGTTTTTACCAGTGTGGTGTAATTATTAGATATAGTTATGCTTGTTTAAGAGCTTAACTCTCATAAAATTATTAACTAACACGACCCATTCCTATGAAAAATTTATAGTTATCAAATTCGATGTATAAATAAATTGTTTAATATTTAGTATTTAATTTTTTTTTAGCAACTATTTTTACCGCTTTCCGATAAAAGCTACTAGCACCCAGAAAACCGAAGGTGATGATTCAATTCCGCATTCAGCCAGATAGTGAAATTCCCGCATCGACTCAGTTGTTCAATCAAATTCGATTTGCGATCGCATCGCGGCAATATCCACCAGCTTATAAGTTGCCTTCAACCCGAGCATTGGCAATGCAAACCGGGTTGCATCGCAATACCATTAGCAAAGTTTACCGTCAATTGGAGGAAGATGGACTTGTAGAAAGTCTGGCTGGTTCGGGAATTTACGTCCGCGCTCAAGGACACGAGGGTGGTAGTAAATTACAATCGCCGATTCTCAAACAACATCCCCAAGCATACAAAATTGTTCAGAAGGCTCTTGATGAATTACTTTCTCAAGGTTGTTCCCTTAACCAAGCCCGCGAGATATTTCTAGCTGAAATTGATTGGCGGTTGCGTTGTAGTGCGCGGGTGCTAGTAGCAGTACCGACTCAGGATATCGGTGCTGGTGAATTAATAGTACAAGAATTAGAACAAGCCTTACAAATACCAGTACAGTTAGTTGCGACTGAAGAGCTATCTGCCGTATTGGATAAAACAAGCTCGGCAACAGTTGTTACAAGTCGATATTTCATCGGCGAATTAGAAGCAATTGCAGCACCTAGAGCAGTACGTGTAATCCCCCTTGATATCCACGATTATGCTAAGGAATTTAACATTGTTAAAAATTTATCAAAAGATAGTTGTATTGGCATCGTCAGCCTTAGTTCCGGAATTCTCAGAGCCACAGAAGTAATTCTCCACGGTTTGCGGGGAGATGAAATATTGGTGATGACTTCCCAGCCAAAAGATAGTTATAAGTTAGGAGCAATAGTCAAGCGAGCGCAAATAGTTTTTAGTACTGACGAGACTAGTTATGCTGCCGTACAAAATGCTATGCAAATGGCTATGGAAGACATCATCCGTCCACCCAAACTGGTTTACTGTGAAAATTATATCGGCAGTAAATCGATTAATTTGCTCAAGAGAGAATTAGGTTTGGATTGAATAGGGAATAGGGAATAGGGAGTTATAAAACTATTTTTAGTGGGAGCATCCTGCTCCTTTATTTTTCTCAATGCCCCATTCTCTACTCCCTTTCCTACTTACGCAGAAAGCAGTGTGGGTAATTGTAAAAACTTTCTTACTACATCTAAGTAAGTACTTGGGTCTTCTAACATGGGAAAATGAGCGGTGTTGGGAATCATTACATACTCAACTTGGTCGCTCAATACTGCTGCTTTTTTCCCCATCTGGGCGGGGATAATCCGATCGTATTCTCCAGATACTAATAAAGTTGGTACTTGAAGTTTGGCAAATTCGTGTGGCATCAACTCGGACTGAGCTTTACTGACAGAAGTATAAATTGTATTTAAAGCCGCATCATAATCCGCGATCAGAAAGTCTTGCAAAAATGCCTGACGTTCTGCTGCTTTGATAGAACGATATAAAAATCGCGCCATAAACATTTTGTCAACTAATGGAATTTTTCCCAACCATTGAGGACGGAATTTGACGACATAGCCACCAAATTTGTGAAAAGCCTCAAAAGCTTGTTTGTCATACTCAAAAATCCCACTACAAGTCAAAATTGCTTTTTCTACACGTTCTTGATAACGATTAAGGAACAAAGTCGCGATCGATGCTCCCATAGAATGAGCGTTCAGATACACGCGCTGCAACTGCAATTCCGAGAGGAATGCTGCTAAATCCTCGACATATTCTTCTAGCTCGTAGGTTAATTCTTCTACTTCTTCTGCTTGGAGGGGTTGCGAATCGACGATATTAATCGGTTTTCCACGGGAACGTCCAAATCCCCGCATATCGTAAAGTAAACAATCGAATTGTTCCGATAAAACTTCAGCAGTACTCTCCCAATATCGAGCGCTACCAGCCCAACCGTGAATAAACACCATTACTGGTTTTTGTAAACCATCAGATTGTTTAATCCACTCGTAGTAATGTTCTACGCCACGAACTTTAATATAAGCCATCTATCAAAAGCTAAATGTGAAGCAGTACGGTCAGTGGGTCTCCCATAGGGAGATAACAAAAGGGTCAAAAATAAAAAAATTAGAAGTTAAGAAATAATTCCTAACTTCTAATTTCCAATTCTTAACTCCTAACTCTATTTAAGCTGATTCAGGCTTCGCTAGGGAAGAGGGATGAACTAGCAATTCCGCAGTGGAACGCTTCTCTACCATTTCCCGCGTTACCGTACAAATAGCTACATCTTTACGAGAAGGTAACTCGTACATTACATCCAGCATCAGTTCTTCTACAATACCTCGCAAAGCTCTGGCTCCAGTCTTACGACGATAAGCTTCTTGAGCTATGGCTTTAAGGGCATCCGTATTAAATTCTAACTGGACGTTATCCATATTCAACAGTTTTTGATACTGTTTAACCAAAGCGCTACGCGGTTTAGTTAATATCGCCATCAGCGCTTCTTCATCAAGTGGATCTACTACTGCCACCATTGGTACCCGCCCAATAAATTCCGGTATCATGCCGAACTTAACTAGGTCTCCCGGTTCCAGTTGGCGCACTGTATCTGCCGCTCGCTTTTCTTTTGTTAACCCTTCTCCTGGCTGTAAAAAACCAATTGACTTTCTACCCGTTCTCTGCTCTACTACTTTTTCCAAACCTACAAAAGCACCACCGCAGACGAATAGAATATTGCTCGTATCAATCTGGATGCAGTCCTGATAAGGATGCTTGCGTCCTCCTTGAGGCGGTACGTTGGCAACGGTTCCTTCGAGCATTTTCAGCAAAGCTTGCTGTACCCCTTCGCCAGAAACATCTCTTGTTATCGAGGGGTTCTCACTCTTACGAGCAATTTTGTCAATTTCATCGATGTAAATAATGCCTCGTTGCGCTTCTTCAACATCTAGATCGGCAACCTGTAACAGCCGCAACAGAATATTTTCTACATCTTCCCCTACATAACCGGCTTCAGTTAAGGTAGTTGCATCGGCGACAGCGAATGGTACATCAAGAATTTTTGCTAGGGTTTGCGCCAACAAAGTCTTTCCACAACCTGTAGGACCAATTAACAAAATATTCGATTTTTGAAGCTCTACTACATCCTCAGTGGAATCTTTGCCGCCCTCTTTAGACCCACCAACCAGCGACAATCTTTTGTAGTGATTGTATACCGCGACTGAAAGTACTTTCTTGGCTTCTTCTTGACCAATAACGTGTTCGTCTAAATAATTCTTAATCTCTCGTGGTTTTGGTATTTGGTTCAGCGAGAGACTGGCTGTCCGGGTACGGCGTTTTTGAGGCGGCTCTGACCTGGGTGCTGGCTGCGAAGCCGCTGCTGCACCATTGGTATCGAGCAATTCCTCATCTAATATTTCGTTACACAGGTCAACGCACTCATCGCAAATGTAGACTCCCGGTCCGGCGATTAGCTTACGTACCTGCTCTTGAGATTTGCCACAAAATGAACATTTTAAATGGGAGTCGTACTTACCTGTCATACCAGCCTCTTATTTCACACTAGTGACGTTTTCCCCTGCTGTGGGAAGATATTGCCTAGAGATAACCTGGTCGATTAACCCGTAGTTTTTAGCTTCCTCAGCCGACATGAAAAAATCTCGTTCGGTATCAGCGTCTATTTTCTCTAATGGTTGACCAGTATGAGATGCTAACAACTCGTTCAATTTAGATTTATGATAAAGAATTTCTTTAGCTTGGATTTCTATATCTACTGCTTGCCCCTGAGCGCCGCCTAACGGTTGATGAATCATGATTCGCGAATCCGGAAGAGACATTCGCTTACCGGCGGTTCCTGCTGCTAGTAAAAAAGCACCCATGCTAGCAGCTAATCCAAAACATATGGTTACTACGTCTGGACGTATTTGTTGAATTGTATCATAAATTGCCATTCCTGCCGTAACTGAGCCGCCAGGGGAATTTATGTAGATTTGAATATCTTTTTCTGAATCATCGGCATCTAAAAATAGCAATTGGGCAACAATCGAGTTGGCAACTGCATCATCAACGGGAGTTCCGAGAAAAACAATCCGCTCTCGTAGCAAGCGCGAGTAGATGTCAAAGGCTCGTTCTCCCATGCCTGATTGTTCTACCACCGTTGGTAGCATTGAAGTAGAGCGATCGCTTTGCGAATAAATAGAAAATTGATTCACACTACTTACGAGATAATTTTCCGACTGCGATACAAGCATAAAGAAATTAATGATTTTGACAATAGTAGCAATTAAGACAGCAATTACTGCTTGTTTATAATGCGAACCGAATTTTCATAAGACAGTATGTATTAACCATTATGCCTTATAGAAATGAAGAGCGTGTAGATGTCATCAATTTGCTACAAGGCTGCAAGACACTTCTAACTGATGTCGGTTTTCAAGTATTTTAAAATTGATCCCGACTTTTTATTTTGGCAATTTTGATTATGAAGACCGGGAGTTTTCAGCCATCAGCGATCAACTTACACGCAAATAAACATTGCCAATCGCTGAATGGAATAAACCTTCATTATTCTTGTACCGTAGCAGAGGCAGTTTGTTCCTCGATTGAAGAATCATTTTCGTTTTCTGGTTCAGATTCCTCTTGTGCAACCGTTTCTGGAGGATTTAAAGAGCCTTCGGGTACTAGTTCAATAGAAGAACGTTCTAAGAGCCAGTCAATTATTTTCTCAGTCAATAATTCGTTTTCGACCACTTCTTTGACTCTATCTGGGTCAACATCCTGCTCGGAATATTCTTCCATTATTTTTTTGATTCTGGCTTCTATTTCTTCTTCGCTCGTTTTGATGGATTCGCGATCGCCAACTTCGCGCAAAGCCAAAGTTCTTTTGAGTCGATCGACTGCTTCGGGACGAGAACGTTCGCGCAACTGAGGAATAGTATCTTGATTGAACAATTTCTTAATATCCAAACCTTGCTGGGAAAGACGCATTGCTGTTTGGGTAATCATTGCATCGACTTCCTGCTGAACCATTGTTTCGGGCAAGTCAAATGTTGCATCCTTAACTAATTCGTTCAACAAAGCTTCTTGTTTTTTTGCCTTAGCGCTGTCTTCTGTTTCTTTTTGAAACCGCTCATCTAAGGAACTACGTAACTCTTCCAAGGTCTCGAATTCGCTGATTTCTTGAGCAAAATCATCGTTGATTTCAGGTAGTTCTTTTTCCTTAAGCTCTTTAAGGGTTACTGTAAAAAGGGCGGCTTTTCCGGCTAATTCTTCGTTAGCATAGGGGTCGGGGAACTGAGCCGAAATTTCCTTGGTTTCTCCAGGATTCATCCCGATTATTCCTGCAATAAACCCAGGAATAAATTTATCTTCCTCTAAATCAACTTGAAAGTCAGTAGCTTCGGCACCGGAAATTGGTTCGAGTTCTTCGGTTGCTTTTTCCTCACCTTCCGCAGGAGCCAAAAAGCCCTTAAAGTCAATAATGGAAGTATCTCCCAACTGTGCCGGACGACCTTCCACAGGAATCAAAGTCGCCATTGAAATACGTTCTTTATCCAAAACTTTATCTACCTGTTCTGGATCGTATTTAACTTCCTCAACTTTGAACTGCAAACCAGAATACTCACCCAAATTGATTTGGGGTGGTACATCTACCGCAGCCGAAAAAGTCAATGGCTGTCCTGGCTCATAATTATTGATTAATTCTTCAAACGATGAGCGTAACTCAGGCTGACCGATAGCTTCAATATTTTCTTGTTTTATCGCTTCACCAATCCCATCTTGAATCAATTCTTCCAAAGCCGCAGCTTTGATACGAGTTTTGCCCAAACGCTGTAGCAATATCTGACGAGGCACCTTACCCTTACGAAACCCAGAAATATTAGCTTCCCGAGCGTAATTTTGAATAACCTTTTCGTAGGTTTGCTTGGTTTTTTCCGGCGCAATCTCGATTTCTATACCGATTTGACTGGCTGGCAGTTTTTCCTGGGTGACTTTCATAAACTTGTCTCTATATATATTTCTGCTACTTTTTGTATTTGAACGCGATCGCATTATCTAACCCCTTTGTCGAGGCAATTCCCGATCGGGAAAAAGCCCGGAGCCAATACAGAGGATAAATTTGCTGTCGCATCGAGCAATATAACCGTTCCACTAAACATCTGCTTAAATGGGAGTTCTTACTCAAAATATGGCGTTTCACCGTAATATGCCAATTTTCAACATAATGCTTGTGTTCCACAAGTTCTTTTGTCAAAAATCAGACGGCTTTTATGCTTGTGTCGAGTTGAAGGCTAACTCAACCACAATCCGGTGAATTATATCATTGTTATTTGCCGTTGCGATTAGGCAACAGTCCATCTGAATAATAGTACATCAACCTTCTTAATCAATGCCGTTTTTATAAGTTAAAAATCTAGGCTGCTATGCGGGAATGCCATAAAAATTGAAATGTGTTGCGTTCTATTTTTACTCCTCAAGCAAATATAGTGTATAATATATGTTCTATAATAAATAGAGATTAAATACAAATAGCTAATTAATCATTGCTGTAAAATAAAGTAATATACAGGGAGTAGTATTGGTAATAAGATAATATTTATTTGAATAGATTGATTACAAATAATTATAAAAAGAATTAAGTCATAGTTTTTTGTGATATTAAAAATAATTTACAAATGTAGCGAGATAAGTTTAAATACGATTAATATTATTTCTCAGTATTATTATATTTAGTTTGCGAACAATTGATGGATAATTACAACTAGAATTAATTGGGAGGAGGAAGTAAATTTGTCTAAAACTTATCGTGTAGCTATTTTAGGAGCAACTGGTGCTGTAGGCACTGAATTGCTAGAATTATTAGAAGAGCGAAATTTCCCTTTGGCCGATTTAAAGTTATTGGCTTCAGAACGTAGCGCTGGCAAAAAACTACCCTTCAAAGGAGAAAATTTACTAATAGAGGCAGTAAGCGAAACTGCTTTGGATAATGTAGATTTGGTACTAGCTTCTGCTGGCGGTTCGGTTTCTAAAATTTGGGCACCCAAAGCAGTAGAAAGGGGTGCAGTGGTAATTGATAATTCCAGCGCATTTCGGATGAATCCCGAAGTTCCTTTAGTGGTGCCGGAAGTAAATCCCGAAGCTGCGACTAAACATAAGGGTATTATTGCGAACCCGAACTGCACTACTATTTTAATGTCGGTGGGAATATTTCCTTTACATAAAGTAAAGCCCATTAAACGGATTGTTGTGTCAACTTACCAGTCTGCTAGCGGTGCGGGTGCAAAGGCTATGGAAGAACTGAAAAACCAAAGCCTAGATATTCTAGCAGGAAAAGAACCAGTAGCAAACGTATTTCCTTATCCAATAGCGTTTAACTTATTTCCACACAATTCGCCATTAAATTCGGCGGGCTATTGCGAGGAAGAAATGAAGATGGTCAACGAAACTCGCAAAATTTTTAGCGATCCAAATATTAAAATTACTGCAACTTGCGTTAGGGTACCAGTATTACGCGCTCATTCAGAAGCAATTAATTTAGAGTTTGCAACACCTTTTAATATAGAAGAAGCAAGAGAAATTTTAAGTAAATCTCCCGGCGTAAAATTGGTAGAAAATTGGCAAGAAAACTATTTTCCTATGCCCATACAAGCGACAGGTCAAGATGAGGTATTGGTGGGAAGAATTCGTCAGGATCTTTCTCATGAATGTGGTTTGGAATTATGGGTATGTGGCGATCAAATTCGTAAAGGTGCTGCCTTAAATGCAGTCCAAATTGCCGAATTACTAGTAGAGAAGAATATATTTAATCCTGAAGTAGCATCAACTTATATGTAATTATATGTAATAGAATATGAAAATAAGTATCATAAAATATGATAGCAATGGATATTTGAGAAGTTGACTTAAAAATTGCTATTAACTAAATTAACTAATAATTATTAAATTGATTAAGGATTTAAAAGTAATGAATGAGGTGTTGTTTGTCCTTGAAGAAAATGATCGGGTTATTAAATATAGACTAAGCGAAGCGGACGTGAAAACTACCTTTCTGTAATTAGGAGCAAAGAAGAATGGTGGTAGATTTTGGTAAAGTTATAACCGCAATGATTACGCCGTTTAAAGAAGATGGTAGTGTTAATTATGATGTAGCAGAAAAATTAGCAGCACATCTAGCTCATAGCGGTACGGATACATTTGTAGTGTGCGGAACAACTGGTGAATCTCCTAGCCTGACTTGGGATGAAGAATACCAATTGTTTAAGGTCATATTGCAAGCTGTGTCTGGTAAAGCAAAAGTAATTGCAGGATGTGGTTCCAATTGCACGCAAGAAGCTGCTTCGGCTACGCAACAAGCAGCTAAAATAGGAGTACACGGGTCATTGCAAGTTGTACCTTATTACAATAAGCCCCCGCAAGCTGGACTTTATCGCCATTTTCAGACAATAGCTCAAGCGGCACCAGAATTACCCTTGTTGTTATACAATATCCCAGGTCGTACTGGTCAAAACCTACATCCCCAAACAGTAGCCCGCTTAGCTGAAATAGAAAATATTGTCGGCATCAAAGAATCAACTGGAAATATAGATCAAGCGAGTGAAATGCGGCGCTTGACACCACAAGAATTTCAGATTTACTCTGGTGATGATTACATGACTTTGCCGTTGTTATCTATTGGGGCAAAGGGTGTGGTAAGTGTAGCTTCTCATCTGGTAGGTTTGCAACTACAACAGATGATTCAAGCTTTTTGTAGTGGAAAAGTCCAAGATGCTAGTAATATCCATCTCAAACTTTTTCCATTGTTCAAAGTTTTATTTGCAACTGCAAATCCCATTCCAGTTAAAACAGCTTTGCAACTTCAGGGCTGGGAAGTTGGTTCAACTCGTTTACCTTTATACGAGGCTGAATTAGACTTCACTCAAAAATTAGAAGCAGTTCTCGAAGATCTGGATTTGAATAAAGCTTAAATGATGCATATACAGATGCGTCAAATATAATACATAGAGTAATTTGCAAAAGGGCTGGTTTTTCAAAAAGTATGTGTCGGAATCCATCGGTAAGTTTTTCTGACGGTATTTAAAATCCGTTTTTTTGACAATCCAACTTGATTAAATCTTGCTAGAAGAAAGACTATGCAAGAAAAGACAGTAATAATTTGTTCTAGAAAACCTTAATTAAGCTTTTAACTGCAAAAAAAATCTAACTAACCTATTAACTAAGGAAAAAAATGGCTAAAAAGGAAGTAAATTCTGCCCTTAAAATCATTCCATTGGGCGGACTGCATGAAATTGGAAAAAATACCTGCATTTTCGAGTATGAAGATGAAATGATCTTGTTAGATGCTGGTTTGGCTTTTCCCACCGAGCAAATGCACGGAGTTAATATTGTCCTACCGGACATGACTTACGTGCGGGAAAATCGTCATAAAATCAAGGGTATGGTTGTTACCCACGGTCACGAAGACCATATTGGCGGTATTGCTTTTCACTTAAAACAGTTCGACATTCCCGTAATTCACGGACCTCGACTGGCAATGGCAATGCTAGAACGCAAATTAGAAGAAGCAGGAGTTCGCGATCGCACTGAATTAAGAAGCGTGAAACCCCGTGATAAGGTGCAGATCGGAAATAATTTTGTAGTAGAATACATCCGTAATACCCACAGTATTTGCGACAGTTTTACAGTGGCAATACATACACCATTAGGCGTAATAATTCATTCTGGAGATTTTAAAGTTGACCATACTCCGGTAGATGGGGAACACTTCGATCTGCAAAGGCTAGCCGAATATGGTGAGAAAGGCGTACTTTGCTTGATGAGCGATTCTACCAATGCAGAAGTACCTGGTTTTACTCCTTCAGAACGTTCGGTTTATCCAAACTTAGAAAAAATTATCCTTCAAGCCGAAGGAAGACTCTTCATTACTACCTTCTCTTCTTCGCTACATCGCATCAATATGGTTTTGCAGTTGGCGCAAAAACATAAGCGCGTAGTATCCGTAGTTGGGCGCTCGATGTTGAATTTGATTGCCCACGCTCGCAATCTTGGCTATATCAAATGCGAAGATAAACTCTTTCAACCGCTGCACGTCGCTCGTAGTTTACCGGATGAAAGCGTATTAATTTTAACTACTG
Organism: Rivularia sp. UHCC 0363; assembly: GCF_034931125.1. Classification (NCBI taxonomy): domain Bacteria; kingdom Bacillati; phylum Cyanobacteriota; class Cyanophyceae; order Nostocales; family Rivulariaceae; genus Rivularia; species Rivularia sp. UHCC 0363. The sequence continues at coordinate 21,197 of NZ_JAYGHM010000019.1, forward strand.
GTTCTCAAGGTGAGACAATGGCGGCGATGACCCGCATTGCTAGAGGAGAACACCCGCATCTCAAGATTAGGAAAGGAGATACAGTTGCCTTTTCAGCTAATCCTATTCCCGGTAATACAATTGCGGTAGTCAACGTTATTGATAAATTAATGCAGCAGGGTGCGAATGTTATTTACGGTCGCGATAAAGGAATTCACGTTTCCGGTCACGGCTGTCAGGAAGACGAAAAATTGATGCTTGCCTTGACAAAACCTAAGTTTTTCTTACCAGTTCACGGCGAGCATCGGATGTTGGTTAAACATTCGCAGACAGCCCAAAGTATGGGTATCCCTGCCGAGAATATGGTGATTATTCAAAATGGCGACATTGTAAAATTGACCAACGATTCTATTAGTGTTGCCGGTAAAGTGCCATCTGGTTTGGAATTAGTGGATACTTCCGGTTCTGGTATGGTTAGCGATAAAGTTTTGCAAGAACGCCAGCGGATGGCCGAAGAAGGTATCGTTACTGTCGCAGCAGCAATTGATTGGAACGGTAAAATGTTAGCGAAACCAGAGATTCATTTGCGGGGTGTAGTTACCAGCATGGAAAAATCGATGCTGCAAAAGTGGGTACAGCAGAGATTTGAAGAGATACTCGCTTTACGTTGGCTAGAATTTGCAAAACCTTTTAACGGTCAAAAACCGAATGTTGACTGGGATGGTTTACAAGAATTGATAGAAAGCGATTTGGCTCGTAATTTGCGTCGAGAACTGCGATGTCAGCCTACCGTTACATTGTTGATGCAGGTTCCAGATGAAGCACCCGCACAAGCTTCTGATGGTAGGAGACGACGTACCCGTACTGCTGCTCAGCAAGTTGCTTCATAGATTTGGACTGTATTTCACTGTAATTTTCTATTCCCATAAAGGCAGTATTTTTCTGTCTTTATGCGATTTTCTACCAAAACAATAGTGAAAATATTGAATAGGTTGCGTTGAAAAAAGATAATCAACGCATCCTATTTTTTTTAGTATTCCAGATAGTAGGGCTTTGTATCAGCGCTTTGTTTGCGTATTTCATGACAAATCCAGGACGACATACGCACCCTGAAAATAATCTAGAGAAATTTTGCTTTCCTTGATACTCGGTTAGTAATAAATAATAAAAGTCGTCAGAAAAAATAATTTTAAAAATAAATCTCGTTAAAGCTAGGTAAAGCCAAATCTATTTGCCAAAATTATTTCTAAACAAAATAATTCGGGATCGATAAATAGCTAGCTTAAAACGTTGCAAAACAGGTGTATTTGAGAACTAGTAAAAATATCTAGATGATAAATAAAAGATATATTCCCTTGCAATACAATCGGGATACACCACAATCAGCGTCATAATTTACCCGAATAAAAACTATTCTTTTACTTTAAGAAGAGATAATCTTCAACATATTTCCGTCAATTTAGCTCAAAAAAGACCAAAATTGACCTTTAGCAGTTAAAAACATTGTCTAGCGCAATAAAACTTCATCATGTTGACTCTTAGGTGTTATCTAAGCAGTAGCATCTTTTAACTTTCTTGCGCTAACCTTGGATAACCTTTAGCACAAAGCCTGCAATCAATTTCACGGATAAAATTCATTTGCGTTAATTTTGGTAAATGTTACACTACAATATGTCCATAGGTAGATGACTTTACTAAAGTTTTAAGTATGTCAAGTTATAAACAAGATGGGAGTATTGCACTTCCGATTTACGAAGAATTGCGCTTAACTTGACGTAGCAAAGCATAGCTATCTTATCTATAGACTGTCGAACAAAATCGATGACATCTTCGTCGGGTTAAAAGACTTCCCAAAAAAGTTGCTTGACCTGCAATAAATGCTCGTTAATTAAATTAAAAAACCTCAAATAAATAGAGGAACTAAAAAATGAAGGTATTCAATAATACCACAAGAAAGATATTCCTGGCAAGTTGGGTATCTATTAATCAAGAGAGCGAAACAAATTTAACTCCGCAGCAGAATCCGGGTAAGCCCCAATGGGATGTTTTGAAACCGCTGCGTCTTTGGATAAATAATATTGAAGTGCGCGATCGCCAATTTGCTCATCGGGTTTGTCAGTTAATCCCGGCTCAGTGTCCGTTTGAGCGAGACGTAAAGTTATTTGGTAGGACTTTTCACATTCCTCCAATGTGCAAGCTGAATCCGCTGTATGAAGAAGTAGTAGGTTTGCGTTTTCGTTCCTTATGTTATTTAGCTGATGAATGTGGCGAGGACATTTCGCAGTATTGTTAAAAAGGAAATACAGAGTACAGACAAATTTCTGCCCGCAGCAACTTAATTACCCTGTATTTTTTGTTGCCACTGTTGGATTAATTTTTGAGCTTCGGCATAAGCAGCTGTATCTTCTGGAGCCAAAGTAGCGGTTGCAATTGCCGAAGAGAATTCTTGGTTCTCGGCGCGATTTTTAGCAAGCCTGATTATTTCTTGACTCCATTTATTAATAGATTCTTGAGCCATCGTGAACCCCGGTTGGGATTGCGGTATTCGAGTAGCGACTTCAATAGCGCGATTGTAAGTAGATGCTTGTTCTGGTTTAATTAGAGCTTGAGCAGCTTGTAAAAGAGTTTTATTGCTCAAATATTGTTTGCGATCTTGTCGCCACTGTTTGATCAGTGCTTGCGCTTCTCGATAATTTGAGTCTTTTTCCTCGACCAACTGAGCAGCTGCGATCGCGCTTGCATATTCCATGTTTACAGCACGATTTTGTGCTAAATCCAAAATCGTATTGCTCCATATTCTAATATTTTTCTGAGCTTGTTGATAGCCTGCTTCACCTTTTTTAACATTTTTAGCAGATGCGATCGCACGGCTTAAATCGCTAGCTTGATTGGGATTGAGAGACATATTTTCCAATTCCAGCATTGCTTGATTGGTTTCTCGATTATTGCTTGATCGACTTTCTAATGCAAAATTACTCGGCAAAGGTTTGACGATTGTCACATCATCGCTATTATCGGATGCTTGAAATATCTGTTCAATTTTAAAATTAGATTGATTGCGTAGAAAAACTAATACAAGTAATCCAGCAACGGCTAAAGTAGCTGTACTCCACAACAGCAGCGATTTACCAAACAGATTAGTTTTAACTTGGGGTTGAGAGCTTGGAGTTGTGTTTGCAGGAATAGGGGAATCGGTAGAAACTTTAGAAACTTCTACAAGTGAGTCAGCATTAGTATCTACTGGTTTTTCCTCCAGCTTTGGTGCTGGACGCGCAGTAAAATCTCTCGAATCTACAATATCCAGTGTTTCTGTATCGCTTTTGACTTGCTCCGCAAATAAAGTTTGTTTTGGCGATGCAATAAAAGTGAAGGGGTTTTGAATTGGTCGCCAATGATGCTGACATAGTTCGGGGGTGCGAACGCTCAAGTAACTTTCCAAACCAGCCAAGTTATCAATCTTACCGTAACGCAAAGCTTCTAACAGCGCGGCAGTAAAAAAGCCGTGTCCTAATTCGCTGCTTTCATGAGAAAACTGCTCTGGTTGACAAGAAAGTATGGTAGAAATTTGTAACTCTTGAGCTAATTCAATAGTTTCTTCACCGATAAAAGAATTTGCTTGGGTACCGAAAGCCCGATTAAAATCAATTAGTGATAATACTTCGAGTTCGGCGACCTGTAGAGTTTGCATTAACTGACGGATTTCGATCGCAGTTTCACTAATGCGCTGTGAATCTCCATCAACAGGTATCAAATAATCTTGTCCCTCGTAGTTGATACCATAACCGCTAAAGAAAAACCATAATTTATCTTGCGGTTGCCAAGAACTAGCTGCTAAATCTTCGAGTAGCTGAAGGATATTATTTTTTGTCGGTAAAGTTGGTTTATCTCCCATCGGTACGGAAGAATCCGTCATTAATAGACATTGCTCTTCAGGGAAACCTGCTTGTTGAACTAAAAAATCCCTTATTGCCTCAGCATCAGCGCTCCCATAACCCAAAGGTTGAAAATACTGATATTGATTGATGCCAATAGCGATCGCCCATAGTTTTGCCATGCGCCCTTTGTAAATAATTGGATAAATATATATATATCAATACTCGTATGATGCCCATCGCAGGCTGAGTAATCCGAGCGTAATTAATGTAACTTGCTGATGCCAAAAAACAAAGCTAACCTATGTTAATAAGTCTAAGTGATTATCATCATATTTTCAGATGAGAGGTCATTATTATTACTTAAATCTATGAAAACACTTTTATTAATAGTGCGTTCGTTTATCGCTAATGCTAGGAGCTTATAAATAATGGTTGGCAAGAATTTGTTGAAAACATTTATTCCATTAATGCCATTGATCGCAAGGAAAATCCGGATAACCAACGCTGTACTTTTGTTGAGTACGGCAGTACCAATATGGTTAGCGATTGATGCGATCGCCCCTCAAATGGTACAAGCTTATACGAGTAGAACTGACCTGGAAATTGATCGTCTACCGGGAGACAATTACCAAAGCTTGTTGCGGAGAGCAGAAGCAGTAGCAAGGGCAGCAGCTCAACGCGGTTTCGATAAAGATATTTTAGTTACAGACGTATCAGTAATTGTTTCCGTACAAAATTATGGATCGATCGCACCTGTTTTAGAATTAAACGTTAGTCGTACCGAATGGCGTAACCGTCCCGACCCGCAACGTTGGGCAAAGTACTTTAAAGTCGCACAAACTTTACTATATTTCGGACCAAGTGCGACAAAACCGAATAGTACAAACCCCGATACAAACCCTACCAATAATGTAGAAAATAATCCTGTTGAAGGGACTCCCACACCAGAACCACCTGCTATTCCTAATTCTGTTGAAGGAACTTCTCCACCAGAGCTACCTGACACCGTGCCAGTTCCTACTCCGGTTGAAGTAGAGCAACCAAATTAGAATCGCGATCGCCCTTTGAGAAAAGGGGGTTATTACCTAATTCATGCCTTAGAATAAAAAGGTTGTCAAAAACTACGGTATTTGTTATGGCTGTTCCAAAGAAGAAAACATCCAAATCCAGACGAGATAAACGTAAAGCGACCTGGACACATAAAGCGACTGTTGAAGCTCAAAAAGCTCTTTCTCTTGGTAAGTCAATTTTGACTGGACGCTCTACATTTGTTTATCCATCTGAAGAAGAAGAAGAGGAGGAGGAATAATTTACTTTCAATTTGTAGAAAGTTGTTCGGCGTAAAACTCCCGTATCTTAAACGGGAGTCGTACAAAAAATACTTTCGCGAGCAGGATTTTACAGATTGGTAGGGAGAAATCAGAGCGTTCTTCCTGCAAACAAACTTGCGATCAAGGGATTTACCCCACAGAGAATAAATTGCTAGTTAGTAAAAATTAATTTAGAAGTATTCAAAAAGATATTATCTATCTACAAAAAAATTATTCCGTAAAACCATGCTGGGAAAATTTTTTCAAAAGCCGACTTCCGAAGATAGCGATCGCGTTCCTCCAGGACAGCATTTAGCAAAGGGTTTTCCCGTACTTACTTATGGTGCGACTCCTGAAGTTAGTACGGAAGAATGGGAATTTAGCGTATGGGGTTTGGTACAACCTCAAAAATGGAATTGGTCGGATTTTATGGAGCTACCCCATAACGAGTTTACAGCCGACTTCCACTGCGTAACCCGATGGTCTAAACTTGATGTCAAATGGACTGGAATTAAAGTCACAGACTTGATGAAAGTTATTCAGGTAGACTCCAAAGCGACTCATGTTATGGAGCATTGCTACGGTGGCTACACTACCAATATTGCAATAGAAGACTTTGTACGAGAAGAAAACTTTTTTGCTTTCAAACTATTTAACGAACCTTTAAGCGGGGAACATGGTGGTCCGATGCGTTTAATAGTTCCTCATCTCTACGCTTGGAAAAGTGCTAAATGGATCAATGGTTTAGAATTTTTAGACCACGAAGAATTAGGTTTTTGGGAACGCAACGGTTATCATCGTCGCGGTGAACCCTTTAAGGAAGAACGGTATAGTGGATTTTAAAA
>NZ_JAYGHM010000019.1:27465-83657 GCF_034931125.1 Rivularia sp. UHCC 0363
ATTAATATTTCCCCTTGTCTCCCCATCTCCCCATCTCTATCCAAAAATTCGCCTAAGTAAGGACAATTTATTTTTATAGGGTGGATAAAGCAGTTTTACGTCTAGAAGAAAAGGTTTTTTAAGTACGCTTTTGTAGTGAGAAAAGGTGTCAAAACCGGCTTTACCGTGATAGCTGCCGATACCGCTATTTCCTATACCACCGAATGGTAAAGATGGAACGGCATAATGAATTATCGTGTGATTAATACAACCTCCACCGAAGGAAGTTTCGTTTGTTACTCGTTTTTGCAGGTTTTTATTTTGGGAAAATAAATATAACGCTAAGGGTTTTGGTTGAGAGTTAATTATATTAATGGCTTCTGTAATATCCGTAAATTCAATTACTGGTAAAATTGGGCCGAAAATTTCTGATCGCATTAATGGATCTTCCCAGGTAACGCTATCAATTACTGTCGGAGCAATATAACGTTCCTCGAAAGTTGTTTCACCACCAATAACTATTTTTCCATTTTTTAAATTTTTTAAATAATTCGCCAATCGATCAAATTGCTTGCGATCGATGATTCTGGCATAATCGGGACTTTTTGCCGGATTTTCTCCGTAAAATTCATGAAGACATTTTTTAATTTCATCTAATAAATTATTTTTAATTTTTTTATCAACTAAAAGATAGTCTGGTGCAAGACAAGTTTGTCCAGCATTAAAAAATTTTCCCCAAGTTATGCGTCTTGCGGCAATTTTAAGATCGATATCGGTATCTACAATGCAAGGAGATTTACCACCAAGTTCTAAAGTCACAGGTGTAAGCTGTTTTGCGGCAGCTTCCATGACAATTTTACCTACAGTTGTACTACCAGTAAAAAATATATGGTCAAACTTTTCTGCTAATAACTGCTGGCAAGTTTCTACGGCTCCTTCGACTACCGCTAAATATGATTTATCAAAGTATTTATTAAAAATTTCAGCAATGAGATGAGAAGTATGAGAAGCAATTTCTGAAGGCTTGACAATGGCACAATTACCCGCAGCTATAGCACCGATTAAGGGTGCAATAACTAATTGAAATGGGTAGTTCCAAGCACCGATAATTAAAACTACACCTAAAGGTTCTGGATGAATTATTGCTGAAGCGGGAAAGAATTGCCAAGGAACTTGCACTTTTTTGGGCTTATGCCAATTTTTTAAATGTTTAATAGCGTATTCAGTTTCTTTGACAAATAAGACTATTTCTGCGGTAAAACTTTCTGCTAATGGCTTGTGTAAATCGGCGTTCAACGCATCAAAAATTGCGGTTTCGTTATCAATAACAGCTTGCTTAAGTGTTTTTAATTGCTGAATGCGAAAATAAATATCTTTGGTTTTACCAGTTTGAAAAAAATCGCGTTGGTTGTGAATTGTTTCAGCAAACATATTAAATATTGATAGGAGTAGGGAGTGGGGAATAGGGAATAGGGAATGGGGAGTAGGGAGTAGGGAGTAGGGAGTAGGGAGTAGACTTTTGATCTAAAATCTAAAATTGCCTAACTTATTGTTTCATGGGTAAAGTCACGACGAAAACACTACCTTTACCGAGTTCGGAATTGACTTTAATAGTACCTTGATGAGCTTCAACAATACGCCGAGAAAGGTACAAACCTAAGCCACTACCGGAACGTTTGTGACTTCCTGGACGAAATCTTTCAAATAAAGTAGCTTGTTGTTCGGAGGAAATACCTTGTCCGGTATCAATGATTTTCAGAGTAATTGCGCCGCAATCGCTCGTATCAGCGTCTAAATGGATTGTGATGAAGCCATTATCGGTAAATTTGATCGCATTTCCTACTAAATTGGTGAATAACCGATGCAATTCAAGGCGATCGCCCATTACTTTAGTCGCGATCGCAGCTTCATTCACATCAACTTTGATTACCAGTCCTTTTTGTTGAGCTAAAGGAGTTAATTCACTCGCAACTTCTTCAGTTAACTGTTGAATATTAACTGGTTGAAATGCCAAGGTTTTGCGTCCGGCTTCAAAACGATAAACTTCTAATAAAGTATTTACCATCGCTAACAAATTGCTGTTAGAACGAGCCATAATCGTAAGCGCTTCTTGCATTGATGGGGATAGTTCCCCCAAAGCACCTTCGAGAAACAGAATCATCATGCGTTCCTCTGCTACCAAAGGAGTGCGTAAATCGTGAGTGAGACGAGAAACAAAATCTTCCCGTTGACGAGCAATTTCATCCCGTTCATCAATACTGTGCTTGAGTCGGAGGAGCGATCGCACTCTCGCAAGTAATTCATCTACCGTTACGGGTTTGCGAATGAAATCATCAGCACCTAAATCCAATCCTTGGGCAACATTTGGTGAATCATGAGCGGTAATTAACAAAATTGGGATAAAAGATAGTTCCGTATTTCCTCGGATATGCTTAGTTACCTCATAACCATCCATTCCCGGCATCATCAAATCTAACAATATTAAATCAAACGTTGATTCTACAATTCTTGTTAATGCTTTATGACCATTTTCTGCCGTACTAACTTCGTAACCCTCTTCCTCCAAAATCGTTTTGATTAGAAAGACATTATCGGGAGAATCGTCAACAACTAGAATTTTATCAGCCCTGGAATTGTCAAAATTCATAGTTTAGTAAAAAGGTTAATATAAGATTTTGTTTTGATTAAATTACTTGATTTTAGACTAATTTATAAATTGATTGTTTTCAACTACCTATGGCAATATTTTAAACATAAATTCAATGTTTGTGATTTATTTTACTATAAAATAATTCTGCAAGTAAAAAATAGTTGACTTGATTTATTTAGAATTAAGTATAGACAATACATAATATATTGCAGTGATAAATATCACTCTGCAAACTGATTTATAGCTGATTTTTTTGTAACAATAAACTTCAAAAATGTAGCATAGCTAACAAAAAATATAGAGAGCATCCCAATTTTTCAAAAAGATGCTGTAGTGTCCGTACCTTGACTTCAAATTTAAATCCTCAAGGTAGAACGGGGAAATCTGTTAATTTTTAAATACAATACCTTGCAAAACTTTCTGAAAATCTTCAAAATCGGCAACGATAATCGAATTTGTAAAAAGCTTTTCTAACACCGATTCGTTATTGATCGCATTAATTGCCTGTATAACTTCCTCTGGCACTTGTTTAAACCTTGTTTGCACAATTTTAATTACATTTGCTCGTGCTTTTCCAAGGTTTGTTACGTCATTCATTTTGCAAAATTTCTCATAATTTTTAAGTTCAGCTTTGATAGTTACTCTTCAGGTTCAATTCCCGCAGCCCTTAATTGTTGCGCTAATCTTTCGGCACGTTGGCTTTGGGCTTCCGCACGCTGACGCTCCTTAATTGCTAACTCCGAACCCCACAATAATAATTCGTCATTTTCATTCCACCAGCGCAACCAATATCCCGTGCGGTTTTCTCTAATTCCTTCCCATACACCGATAAAAAGCTGCATCTGAGCAATCCAATGACGATTATTCGCATCTGCTGTTTGCAGTTTATATTGTCCCGAATCATCTAATTGATAGACTTCTAAAATTCCGTTATCTGGCTCAAAAATTGCGTAGTTAGGAACTTGTAAAATTTGTTCGTAAAAAAACCATTTCCCTGGAGGATAGGTTGGTTTACTCGAATATTCCCCACCTTCGGTATCCGATAGAAATTCCATTACAATTACTGGAATATCTCCTTGGAGCCGTGGGGTATAACTCCGCTTTACCTCTTCTCGCGATTTGATTGATGGTACGTATGCCCAATCTGGTGCTTTGACTACAAACTTATTATTCAACTTCGCGCAAATACCGTAATTAGTTGTAGTTAAAGCATTTTCTGGCAATTTTCCGGCTATTTCCAAACTTTCTGTTAAAGCCGCAGCTAATAAAGGTTGATTTATATTGTCCACTGGTTCATCATCTAATACAAAATCATCGGGTAATTTGTCCCAGGCAATTTCATGAGTAGTTGAAGTCGTTAGCATAATTAGCCTACTTTATAATTCGATTTTTAGTAATTCATGAAAATTCTAGCTAAAATAATGCATTTCAATTAACAGCTAAAACAAAAAATACCTTTGTGCCATCGGTACAACTGTTGCAGGTTCGCAAGTCAACAACTCACCATCCGCTCGAACTTCGTAGGTTTCCGAATCTACTTCTATACGGGGTAAAGCATCATTTAACTTCATATCTCGCTTACTCAATTCCCGCGTTCCCGAAACTGCGATCGCCTTTTTCCTCAACCCCAATTGATTCGGTATTTCCCTTTCCAAAGCTGTTTGAGAAACAAAGGTAAACGATGTTGCATGACGAGCATTTGCAAAACTACCAAACATCGGCTGCATATGAACTGGTTGCGGTGTGGGAATACTGGCATTAGCATCACCCATTTGCGAATAAGCGATAAATCCACCTTTAATTACTATCTGCGGTTTGACTCCAAAAAACGCCGGACTCCACAAACATAAATCGGCAATTTTCCCTTCTTCTACCGAACCCACATACTGAGAAACACCGTGAGTAATTGCGGGATTAATCGTATACTTAGCTATATATCTTTTAGCTCGAAAATTATCCGATCTTTCCCCAACCCCAGAGCTAGGAGTTAGTTCTCCCCGTTGCACTTTCATCTTATGCGCCGTCTGCCAGGTACGAATTATTACTTCGCCCACTCTTCCCATTGCTTGAGAATCGGAAGCAATCATACTAAATGCGCCCAAATCGTGCAAAATATCCTCAGCAGCGATAGTTTCGCGACGAATGCGGGATTCTGCAAACGCCACATCTTCGGCTATGTTGGGATCGAGATGATGGCACACCATCAACATATCTAGATGTTCGTCTAAGGTGTTAACGGTGTAAGGACGAGTCGGATTTGTTGAAGATGGTAATACATTCGCTTCCCCACACACTTTGATAATATCCGGTGCGTGTCCTCCCCCCGCTCCTTCAGTATGGTAGGTGTGAATCACGCGATTTTTAAAAGCTGCGATCGTATCTTCGACAAAACCCGCTTCGTTAAGGGTGTCGGTATGAATCGCTACCTGCACGTCGTATTCATCGGCAACGCTCAAACAAGTATCAATAGCGGCGGGAGTAGTTCCCCAATCTTCGTGTAGCTTCAACCCCATCGCTCCGGCTTCCACCTGTTCCGCGAGTCCTTGGGGTTGGCTGGAATTACCTTTACCCATAAATCCTAAATTCACCGGAAAAGCATCGGCAGCTTGCAGCATTCGGTGAATATTCCAGACTCCCGGCGTGCAAGTAGTAGCATTTGTACCTGTTGCAGGTCCCGTACCACCGCCCAACATTGTAGTGATACCGGAGGCGATCGCAACTTCAATTTGTTGGGGACAAATAAAGTGAATGTGGCTGTCTATACCGCCAGCAGTCAGTATCATACCTTCACCGGCGATCGCTTCGGTTCCGGGACCGATAATAATGTCTACGTTGTCCTGAATATAAGGATTTCCGGCTTTACCAATTTTGAATATTTTGCCGTCTTTGATGCCAATATCGGCTTTAACAACACCCCACCAATCGAGAATTAAAGCATTAGTTATTACCGTATCTACCGCACCGTCAGCGTTAGAAATCGGAGATTGTCCCATTCCATCGCGGATAACTTTACCACCACCGAATTTTACTTCCTCACCGTAGGTAGTGAAATCTTGTTCGACTTCAATGAATAATTCTGTGTCAGCAAGACGGATTTTGTCACCAACTGTGGGACCAAAAGTTTCAGCGTAAGCGCGACGGGACATTCGGTAAGACATAGATGCACTTGGTAATAGTTACTTTAAATATTGTTGGGGAAAGTTGGGGAGGAGGGGAGGTTTTTTTGTATAAGTTTATATTTTTGCGGTTGTGTGAAGTTTGGAGGAATGAATGAAGAGGCAATCCAGAAAATGGAAATTACAAATAAGACGGCTCGCTATTTTAGAAATAAACTCTTACTAAGTCGAAAAATTTTCATGCTAGCTTTGAGAATATACAGTTTTTGTTTAATTTGGAGGAAACAATGCTTCAAAGCTATGAAGCCATTATTGAAAACGGTCAGGTTAAATGGCTAGGTTCAGAGCCTAAAATATCTAAAGCTCGTGTAATTGTAACGATTCTTTCGGATGCTGAACCACAGAAGTTGCGTCGGAATCCCCCTGATTCAATTGCAGGTAAAGGTAAAACTTTAGGCGATTTAGTCAGTTCTATGGTTGAGGAACAAGATTGGGAATGTCTCAAGTAATTATTATTGATACTCACATTTGGATATGGTTTATTTTCCAAGAGTTCGAGCGATTTCCTGCATCTTGGCGGGAAGTTATTGAAACTACTGATACAGTAGGTATTTCACCTGTATCTTGCTACGAAGTTGCTTTAGCACAGCAAAAAGGGCGACTGCAACTTCCTTGTAATATTGAACTCTGGCTTCAAGAAGCTTTGGAACCATCCGGCATAACGTTGTTTCCGATAACAGCACAAATTGCTCATCAAGCGGTCAATTTATCTCCAGTTCATAAAGACCCATTTGACCGTTTGATTATTGCTACAACAATCATTAAAAAAGCGAAATTAGCCAGTATAGATGGTTTGTTTTCAAAATATTCGGAACTAGATACTTATTTGATGAAGTAAGCGCATTCACTGTGAAAGTAGTAATAGTTTTATGTCAGTTCTAACAGAAGCACTTGAAAAAGTTGAATATTGGTTATGGCAAAATTATCCAGAGTTAGCTAATTCTTTACCTTCAGGTTTAACAGCAGAAGAAATAAATGATGTGGCTAAATCTTTGCCATTTTCACTTTCAAAAGAGATTCAGGAATTGTATGAATGGGGAAATGGTAGTCCTGGAATTTTCGGTACATTAAATTATTCTGACGAGGGACTTGGATTTATGTCATTAGAGAAAGCAATCGCAAATACCTTGGATTGCGAGCATATCACCGAATGGTTAAATCTTCCATGTTTTTATATGTTCCCAGAATTTGAACGTTGGATTCATTTTGCGGTATGTGATGAGGAAGAAACATCTCCAATTTTGGTTGTTACTGATGACCCATGTACTAGGTTTGCTTATGCGAGTATTACTAGTATGGTCTTAACAACTGTCGAGTGTTACGAAAAAGAAATCATTGTATTAGGAAAATATGGGGGAATTAAATTTAATGATTCTCTCACTTCTAATATTTTATATCGATATTCTGATATTTTATACCAAGTGGATGAATATCTGGATGCCGAAGAAGAATTTAAAAACATTGTGAATAAAAACAATTCAATTTTTAATCAGCAAGCGATTATTGAAAAATATAATATCGAGATTTAATAAATAAATTATTAACTGTTAAATAATAACAAGTCTGAAATAAATCTTAGAATTAGTCTGAAAGCTTTTAGAGACAACCCCAAAATGGTACAGTTAAGATCGAAAAAGATGACATTGGAACAGTTTCTACAATTACCAGAAACCAAACCAGCCAATGAATATATCAATAGTAAAATTATCCCCAAACCGATGCCCCAATGGAAACATAGCACGATTCAAGGCGAATTAGTTCCTAGTATCAATACTGTAGTAAAGCCTGAACGTATTGCTCGTGCTTTTCCTGAGTTACGCTGCACTTTTGGCGATCGCTCAACTGTACCCGATATTGCCGTTTTTACTTGGGATCGGATTCCCCGCGATCGGAATGGGGAAGTTGCCAATGCATTCTTAATTGCACCAGATTGGACAATTGAAATTTTATCACCGGATCAAAGCCAGACAAAAGTCACAAAAAATATTCTTCATTGTCTTAAGCATGGAACTCAAATGGGTTGGTTGATAGATCCATTAGAGCAAACCGTATTTGTATTTCGTCCTAAGCAAGAAACTGAGATGTTTGACGAACCTGATGCGCTACTTCCCGTACCCAGTTTCGCAGGTGAATTACAGCTTAAAGTGGGAGATTTGTTTGCTTGGTTATTGGAGTAAAAATGAATCGATACAGTATGATTATTCAATGGTCGGATGAAGATCAACTTTTTTTAGTTACTATTCCAGAATTTAGCGATCGCGTTCTCATGCCTTGTACTCATGGCAAAACTCGTGAAGAAGCGATTCGTAGCGGTGAGGAAGTAATTGAAATGTATTTAGAAGCTTGGCAAACTGAAGGTGAATCTATCCCGGAACCTAGTACGCTTCAAATTGCTTGATAGAGACAGATCGTTTCCGCGTTTACCTTATTGCCGCTTTGCGTTTCGGAATTACCCCTCGTATTCCACCTCTAGCACCTTCAACATCTCCTTTATAACGAGGAATTACATGAATTCCCGCGTGCATAACATTTTGTCCTGCATCTCGATTAATATTCATTCCCACGTTAAAGCCGTCTGGTGCAAATTCTTTACCGATGATTTCTTGCACTTTATTAGCCATTAACCAGCAAGCTGATTGTTCTTTAAATGGTAGTTCAAAATAGTTGCTAACGTGACGTTTGGGAATAATTAAGGTATGTCCTTTACTTAATGGATAACCGTCAAGTATGGCATATGCTGTTGCTGATTCGGTTAGTAATGTCAGGCTTTTACGAGGATTGCAGAATATGCAGTTATCGGATGAATGTTTTTGATGATTATAATGAATATATTCGTATATTTCGCAGTTTTCGTTTAAATATATGGAATTAAAAGGAAGTTTAACTGAACATTGATATGTAGGTTTTTTATGGACGTAATGTTCTCGAAAGCCTTCTTTTTTTATATCTCTTCTGACGGCAAAGTAAGCTTTACCTCCTGGTTTCAATAAATGCGATATTTCCATTAATACGTTGGCTTGTTCTTCTGGAAATAAAACGTTTAAAACATAAAAACAAATTATTGTATCGAATTTATTCTGAGGGTATTCTGGAAAATAATAAGGGTCGTAACCTGTTATATCAAATCCTTTTTGTTGCAATACTCTGACATCATTACCAAAGCCGCAACCAAAGTCTAAAATTTTGCCTTGAAGCAAGTTTTGGTTTAATAAAAGTTTTGCAGGGTATGATAAATTAGTCCTTTCTATTGCTGTAAGGTGGGTAAATTTATTTTGTTGCTTTTGCATTTAAATATTAATTAGATATAACGAAATTAATCGAGGTTTTGGAGAACTTCGATTTAGGTATCAAGATTTATTTAGTGATTTAAAATATAGCTTAATAAAGTAGTTATAACGTTCAGTAATTTTTCGGGTATTGATCTTTTTTAAACGCAAAGGGACGCTAAGGTAAGCGCAGAGGGTACGCGGAGAGGAAAATTATTCACATGAATGGTTTAAGGTTATCGTATTCAGCTATTTGTATTTGCTTACCGTTGCGAAACATTCGTTTTTGCAAGCGAGGAAAGTCGGCAATTTCATACTCGCGTCTTTCTCCACCCATAATATAAATTAAGTCTTGTTTAAAAGGGTTTCGTAAATGATGTGCAACGGAAGGAGTAGGGAAACCCATAAAATCACCTTCTCCTACCTCGAATTCTTGATTATCTATTTCAGCTATACCTTTTCCAGAAAGGATGTAAATAAATTCTTCTTCAAATTCGTGAGAATGATAAATAAATGATTCTTTTCCAGGTGGTATTTTTGCTAAGTGAAATCCTATTCTTTGTAAACCTACTGCTTCACTGAGGGAAGCTCCGCTAATTTCTGAGTTTGGATTAAATGGATGAGAGAATTTTTGTTGGGGAAGTTGTTTGATTGTTTCTGCTTTTAGAAGTGGGTTTGGTTTTTCGTTATTATTCATAGTTTTAATAATTAATAAACCGCTATTAATGTAGAGACGGGTGGATATTACGTCTTTTTGATATATCGCGTCTCTACAATTTTCCGTTTATTTTAGCATTGAATCCGTAAACTTGACGACTACCTGCGAGAGGTACTAATGTGATTTCTTTTTCGTCTCCTGGTTCAAATCTAACGGCTGTTCCTGCGGGGATATCAAGACGCATTCCTCGTGTGGTTTCTCTATCAAAGTTTAATGCAGCATTGACTTCGTAAAAGTGAAAATGAGAACCTATTTGAATTGGTCTATCTCCTGTATTTGCAACTTTTATTTGTATGGTTGAACGACCTGGATTTAACTCGATTTCGCCTTCTGGGGTAATTATTTCACCTGGAATCATGATAAAAATGGTAATAGGTAATTGGGAATAGGTAATAGGTAATTGGTATTACGATCAGTGGGAATAAAATGATTTTCCGGATTTAAATCAGTAATAGTCATGTTTCAACTATAATTTCAGCATAAATGGTATTTAATAACTCTAAAAATTAATAATCCGAAATCCAAAATATAAAATTCATTGAATTGGATTATGTACGGTTACTAATTTTGTGCCGTCGGGAAAAGTCGCTTCTACCTGTACTTCTTGTACCATTTCCGCGATACCTTCCATAACATCATCTCGCTTTAATAAAGTTGTTCCAAAACTCATTAATTCTGCGACAGTTTTTCCATCTCTTGCACCTTCTAAAATTGCAGCAGTAATAAAAGCAACTGCTTCAGGATAATTTAATTTTACACCTCTTGCTTTGCGTCTTTCTGCTAATAATGCAGCGGTAAAAATTAGTAGTTTTTCCTTTTCTTGTGGTGTTAATTGCATTTTTTTACTCCATATTTATAAAATGATAATTGGGCATTGTTCATTGTTCAAAGCATCCAAACTCTGGGTAAACAACGATCGCGATTTAAAAAAGAAATCCGCAATAGTTGCCAAACGCTAATAAACCAGTTTCTCACTTCGGTTGTCGAATCACCACGGTATCTACACAAAAGTCCATTTTCTAAACGTGTTACACCGAAGGAGGATGGGGAGAGGGGGGGAGAGGAAGAGGGGGGGATGAAATTGCGTGCTTGCTGGACTATTTCTGGGGAAACGGGTTTTCCGAGGTAAACTAGAGTCCCTACGATGGGTTTTCCTGCTAAAGCGTGGGGACTATGAAAAATTTCTTCGCTACCGGGTAAATATTGTCGATCGATCCATAATGGTTTGTTATTTTGCCAGATTTCAAAGTGCGATCGCCATTCTCCCTTGACAAATTTCTCACAAGAAGCGCTGCGTCCAAATCTAGTAATTTCCCAGCCAATGAAGCTTGCATCTGTAGCTAAAATAATCCGTATATCTTGCCGATAATTTGCGTCGTTAAAAACAATTGTTTCTTGAGGAAGCCATTCTAAACAAGCATGATTATCAATTTTGATGTCTATATTTTGTCTGGCTTGTAAACCGTTACTACGATAAATTTTATTGGCTGCGGCTGTTGTAATTAATGCTTTTGCGTAGGGTTGGAGGTGAAAGTTACAAGATAATTTGTCACCACCGACAATTCCCCCAGCAGTGTGTAAAATTACGCTATGACAAACAGATTGTCCTTCGGGATAAAACGGACGCTGTACTTTCAAGGGGGCTTGATTTTGAGTTTGAATTAATGTAGTTTTGTCTTGGCTATGGTTATAAACTAAGTTTAGTTTGCCATGCCAACTTTGAGAAGATTCTGGTTGTCGGCAGGGTTGTTGCATTCCGTTGCCCAATTGGATATTTATTCTATCAAAGCATAGATACTTAGCTAAAAACTCAATTTTTAAAAGTATATAAATTAAGATTTTTTAGCTAAAATTACATAATCATCTAATTTGTAATTACACTCATGCTTTTGATTAAAATATTGCTGGATAATTGGAGTTAGACTTAATTGCTTCGGTAAATTTTCTCTAGCAAATTTAGCGAACTCGGCACCCCTAAAATGTTTTCTTGAGCCTGTGGATGTTAAATATTTATACCATACTAATTTTAATCCTAATTCTTCCACAAAGTTGTTAACTAATCTTTTTTCTTGTTCGTGTTCAATCTGAAAAATATCATAACCTTTATACAACTTTTTATCTTGAATAATTAAAAGTGCATGACCATTATCTTTTAAACTATTATCAATTATCTGTGTATAAATGTTGTTCGCTTCACTTCTCATTTCAGAATCGTTAAAGAAGCAGTGAGAAATCACAACGAAATCAAAAAAATTAGTTGGTATATTATTTGATTGCTTATTCCAACTAAATATATCTGTAGTTACGAAGCGAAAAAAAGCATTGAGGGGAGTTTTGCGCGATTCTATATATTTTCTCCAAAATTGCAAACCTCGGAATTGAAATGCATCTTGCTTTTCTAAGGAGTAGTAAGATATATGCATCTGTGGAATCTGAAAAAAGCCGCTGGTATTTTGCAAAAATAAAGCCAACCCATAAGCAACTGTTCCCGGTCCTGCTGCAATATCTAAAATGTTAATATTAGCTGGTAATAGCCCCGATTCATAAATCAAAAACCATGCTAAATAAATACAATATACATTTTCTAAAAAATACTTCATGTAATAAACGTGCGGAGTCAAACTAAAACGATAGTCTGGGTCTTTCCCACACTTTAAACTATTAATATCTTCTAAAGCATCTTCGAGTTTAACTACTAACTGTTTCTCTGGAATTCTACTAAATTCACTTTTAAGATAATCAACTAATTGAGCTTCAAAATCATCAAAGATTCTTTCATCTATACCAGTACATTGTAATTTGTTCTCATCATGTAGAATTAAATTAAATGTATTGTAAATAAAATTAATAAATTCTTGCTCTGGAGTTAATGTAAGATTACTTTGGCTTTCAATAGCTACTGGTAAATTCGATTTTTGTTCTAACTGCTGTAATGCGGTGCTGAGCTTTCCACCTAAAATTGCCGCTTCTTGTTTATATTGCTTTGTCGAATCTTCAAGCTGTAAATTATCTCTAAATAATTTTTCTAAATACGATAATCTTACCCCAGACTTCTCAATCACTCGCAACAACTTTATTGCTTGCTGCTTGTTACCCTGTCGCAAAGCTAATTTAAACTGAAAAGAACGCCACCAATTAGAGATAAGATTAGTCATAGCCAAAACCGTCTTTTCCTTCCCTTATTTCTACATCTGGAAGGTGAGACATTAATTTTTCTTTGAATCTTATATAGCTTAATTTTTCCGCGTCATACCACCAAGCGTATTTCTGCTTAACTTCTGCTGCTGCTTCGCGGGTTGTAGCAACAAGCGAACGATTTTGACTAGGGTGAAAATCCTGAATTACGACTCTATCTGCAATTTTTAATTTTTCAATAAAAGCGGCTTCGTCTTTCTCTAAAGTCGGAAGTAAAGGTGTAATTGTAATCGAAACTTTGGGAATAAAACCTTTATCAGAATCAATACTTTGTTTAACTTTTGTAATCGCATTTATTCGAGCTTTAACACTTGGCGATCGCGGTTCAAAATCACGTCTTACAGATTCGCTTCCAGTGGGGATACTCATATTAACTCGCAGGTGCTTAAATCGCTGTAAAATATCAATATCTCTAGTAATAATCGGGCTGCGAGTTTGTATTACTAATATTGGACGGTAGGGATACATTACATCTAACAAAGAACGAGTTAATTCATATTTTGATTCGATTGGTTGATAGGGATCTGTAACGCTACTCATATAGATTATAGGAGGTTTATCGGGATTTTTTTTACACCATCTTTCTAATTCCTTTTCTAAAATTTCCGCCGCATTTTGCTTGATAATCACCCATTTACCCCAATCTTCACGCATCTTGGGATTAGGACTAAAAGCCGCAGCATAACAATAACTACAGCCATATTGACAACCCCGGTAGGGATTTAAAGTAAAGTCATATGCATTAATAAAACCACTGGCTTTTGTGAGCAGTGATTTAGCATCTTGCGTATAAACGTTAATATCTCCGAATACTTCTTTAACTAATTTAGTTGGGGTATTTATACAGTAATATTCATATTGTGGTTTTGGCATTGTTAAAAATTATTGTGAATTTGAATAATTTCAAATAAATCTTATTACTTAGGGGGTTTAGGTGCAAATTATCCCAGGAAAGTGGTTTTTAGATAGAAAAAATTATTCCTAATTTTGAAATCTCACGAATCGAACAAGTCATCAAAAATATCATGTTGCTCTTGAAAACTTCTTTGTATTTCAGGTAAACCTAAATCTGTTGAAAGTAAATCAACTCCATCAATAATTTTGGGTATTTGAGCTTTATCAATTTGTAAATGAGTAAAACATTTTTCCCTGTAATCAGGTCTGTTTTGAAAGTTTTGTATGCTTCTTTCTAAAGGTCGTATAACTTCATAAGCATTTTCAGCTTTATCAATTGAAGATTGAGGAATTGGATAATTTAATCTGAGAACTGCTAAATCAATTAAATCTCTAGCTTGTACGCTATCATCCATATATCGGTCAGAATTTGATAATAGTTTAGAGGTAAAGCAGTCAATTAAACTTAAACATGGAACAGAAGACCATTGTGTGTATCTTGGTAAATCTAATTTAAAACGAGTTTCCGCAATAATTTCGGTTTTGATAGGTACATTATCTATAGAAACTATCATCCGAATCCCATACTGGTCGGTTGTAGAACGTCCGATTTTGATTTTACTTAAATCTCGAAATAATATCTCATGTCCATTATCAAAAATCTTTGTTCGTAAATATTTATAACCTCCCGTATTAACAGAAGATAAAAAATCAATATCATTACTACATCGATATTCTTTAAAATCAAGAGCAAGAAGAGTTCCACCACCAAAATAAGTAGAACCAAGCTGAAGAATTTCACAATCTAAACATTCAAGAATTGTCCGAATTTTATTGTGGTGGTCTAATCTGAAGATCATAACTCAACTTTCAACCAAGAATCATAAATCTCGGCAATTTTCTTAATAAACTCAAGTTCATCACCCTGAAGATTATCGAATAAATTTTTATACTTCCAACCACGTTCATAACAACCTAGCATTTCTTCTGGAGTAAACTCATAAACATTAGAAGTCTGCCAACAAATTGATTCTAAGAAAGGTAAGTTGCTCGGAATATTAGCAATTTCAGTCACTGATATCGCCCCCTGTCCGTCCAAGTGTAATTCAATAAGGTAAAATAAAATGTCTTGTTAATTGTTGACTGGTTCCCCAATATATACGCTAGTGCAATAAGTCATGTAAACAAAACCTTGTTGATTCTTAAATTGCTGATATAAATTCTCTAATTCTGAAATAACTTGTTCGTAGGCTTCTCCTTCACGCGGAACATAGGAAGAACTCATCGCACGTCCGATAAGTCCGCTTTCATCTAACTCTTGTTGATTAACAAAAGTATATTCGCAAAAGTTATTAAAATAGGTCGTTTCTGTTAAATATTCTACCGTTTTCATCCGCGATTCTGCGGGATGATTGTTCGATGCTGCGCTGATAATTCGGCTATATTCTGCGGTGAATTTGTCGTTGCGATCGCGATTATTCCACACTACAGCTAATTTCCCTGACGGTTTCAAAATACGCTGAAATTCCGCTAAAGTTGCTTCTGGGTTAAACCAGTGAAAAGCTTGAAAACAAGTGATTAAATCAACCGATGCATCTGGTAAATTCGTAGCTTCCGCTGTTCCATCTTTCCATTCCACCAAAGATGTTGCACCTCCAATACCCGCGTTTCTCATTTCTGCATTTGGTTCGATCGCAATTATTTTAACACCCCTCGAAGCTAACAACCGCGAAGAAATTCCCGTACCCGCTCCAATATCTGCTGCTGCGATCGGTAACGTGAAATTTTCGAGGATTTTATCAATTGCTGCATCTGGATAACTGGGACGATATTTTACATAATCTTCGACTCTATCAGAAAATCGATTTAGGGGATTGAGTGTATGTAATGGTGTTAGTTCCTTGTTAGTTTTGTTCATTTGAAAGGTTAATGATAAAGGATGATATCAGTATCTGGCGGTTGAAACCGCTGCTACACAGGTAAAGTCCACCTACGTGGACTAATGAAATTTTAACCCGCGCAGGCGGGTTTTGCTTGTGTAGACGCGATTTTAATCGCCGGGTCTAATATTAAATTAGACGTATTGAATACTCGCCAAATGTACGCTATTACAATAAATAAGATAAACGAAACCATCTTGATTACAAAAGCGTTTATGTAAATTTTCTAAATCATCAACAACTTGCTTTTGAACAGTTTCTTCAGAAGAAATAAAAGAAATACTTTTAACCAGACCAATCAAGCTTGATAAATCTAATTGCTGTTGGTAAGGGAACTTATAGCAATCAATATATTGAAAATCCGAACTTTCTCGTAAAGGTTCAATTTTAGAATTAAAATCTGTAGGTGGACGATTGTTTGCGGCTTTACGAATCAATTCCCCATAAACTTGTGTAAATTCATCATCTCTATCTAAATCTTGAAAAACTACTGCTAATCTTCCTTTTGGTTTAAGAATGCGGCGAAATTCCTTTAAAGTTGGTTGGGGATTAAACCAGTGAAAAGATTGAAAACAAGTTATTAAATCAACTGATGCATCAGGTAAATTAGTCGCTTCCGCTGTGCCATTTTTCCATTCAATACCTGGTGATGAAATAGCGGCTTCTCTCATCGCTGCATTTGGTTCAATTGCAATTACATTCACACTCCTCGAAGCTAACTGACGCGCAGAAATTCCCGTACCTGCTCCAATATCTGCTGCTGCGATCGGTAACGTTAAATTTTCCAGGATTTTATCAATTACTGCATCTGGATAAATAGGACGATATTTTGTATAGTTTTCTGCTTTATCGGAGAAGCGAGTTAAGGGATTAAGGTTGTATAGCGGTGTGTCATTGTTGTTTTCGTTCATTATTCCTTTTAGAAATAAATATAAAAACTAATATACTTCTAATAATTTTGACATAAAATATATTAAGTGAACTAATTTCATATTTGATATCATAAAATAATCAACTTGGCTTAATAAACCATGACACCAGAAGAAATTCAAAATACTATCGAACAAATGTTAGGCGTTCAAAGACAGATACAGGAAAGTCAAATCCGAAATACAGATAACATAGCGAGGTTGGAAAGCCAAATCCAAGCGAATGCACAGTATATTCAGGAAAATGCAGAATTAATTAGAAACAATCGAGAAGATATCAGCAGCTTAAAAGAAGATATCAGTAATTTAGTTGTAGAAGTAGCCAAATTGACAGTAGACCAAAGAGAAAAATTCAATCAGTTTTATGGTTATCATCTATCTGCTGATTCACAACGTTTAGATATAGTAGAAAGATTAATCAAGGTAGAACAAGAAGTAGCTCAAATCAAACGTCAATTAGGGCAAAGTTCATAGTTTAATCTAAATTATCTTTTAGCAAAATCTTCTCCATACACGAAAACGCCAGTCTCTAGAAGGTACGAATCACATCCTTGATCGCAGCTTCTCTTAAATTTTCTCGCAAAGTTTCCAAAGTTCCTATGTTTACAGAAAGTCCTAATATATTTTGTAAATAAAGTTTTACTTTAATAAACTCAAATAATCCAACCTGACGATTAAACTCTACAAAAAAATCTACATCGCTATCTTCTCGTGCTTCATTGCGAGCAACAGAACCAAATAAATCTAGAGATTATACACCCATTGTTTGCAAGGGTTCTCGATGCATTTTAATAATTTTAGGACTTAGGCATCTGGCACATTATTTTGTAGGGTGCTGTGACACTTAATTAAATTCTCAACGCAGTAATAAGGGTTGTAGTGTCACGCACCACCTAACTGTTACGTATTTAATTTGTATTTGGCTAGCGGGCTGTCCGGCCCGCACTACAAGAATTTGATATTTATGTGTCCGTAGGACACGCTTCGCTAACGTTTTATACAATTTAGCTGCACATCAGCTTAGGATTAATTCATAACCGCATTTTTCTAGCAATTCACTCAAGGATAAAACCTATGGACACCACAGCAACGATTCGATCTGCTAAACCCGATGATACGGATGCCATCATGAATTTGGCTGATGCGATTGGTCTATTTGAAGGGGAAGAACTTGAAGAACTCGGTAATATGTTAGCTGGTTACTTCGATGGTAGCCTTGGCGAAGAACACTCCTGGATTGTCTGTGAAAATGATGGAGTCGTTGGAGTTGCGTATTTTGCACCGGAACAATACGCTTACGGGACATGGAACCTGTACTTGATCGCAGTCCACCCTAAGCATCAAGGGAAAGGGAATGGTGCTGCAATGCTCAGACAGGTGGAACAAACCTTATTCTCAAAAGGAGAACGTTTATTACTAGTGGAAACTTCTGGTTTACCAAACTTCGAGTTGACACGGAAATTTTATCGCAAACAGGGGTACGAAGAGGAAGCGAGAATCCGCGAATTTTATAAAGCGGGTGATGACAAGATTATTTTTCGCAAAGTGTTAGTCACATCGGAGCATTAATATCTGTAGATATTTATCAAAATCTTGCAAATAGTACAAATATATTTATAATGGTACTAATGAAAAGTTTCGGGAAGGAAACTATAAATGGGTACGAATATTAGTATTAAAGATGCTTCCTCACAACTTGCAATTAGCGAGCAGCAAGTTAGGACGCTTTGCAGACAAGGAAAAATTACTGCTGAAAAAATCGGGAATACGTGGATAATTGACCAAAAAAGTATCAGTAAGTATGGGCTTATATCATCCCATAGAGTAGCAGAAAACCATTCACTTTACCATGTAAACAGTAAAGATAAACGACCCATAGCATTAAGTTTTTTTTCTGGTGCGATGGGTTTAGATATTGGAATTGAAAAAGCTGGATTCAATGTTCGTCTTGCTTGTGAAGTAGATAAGTTTTGCAGACAAACAATTGCTTTAAATAAACCAAATGCTGCTTTACTGGGGGATATTAACGATTATAAACCAGATGATATTTTAAAAGCAGCAAAGCTCACAAAAAACGATGATATTGATTTAATTATTGGCGGACCTCCATGTCAAGCATTTAGTACTGCTGGCAAAAGAAAAGGTTTTAATGATGATAGAGGAAATGCTTTTTTAAAATATCTTGATATAGCGCTATCTTTACGACCCAAATACATTGTTATTGAGAATGTAAGAGGTCTTTTATCTTGTCCTTTGAAATATAGACCTCACGACCAAAGAGGAGTAGGATATCCAGATATTTCAGAACATGAACACAAAGGAGGTGCATTAAATTTTGTCATCAGTAAATTAAAACAAAATGGTTATGCTTACTCTTTCAATTTATATAATTCTGCAAATTTTGGAACTCCCCAGATCAGGGAACGAGTAATAATTATTTGTTCTAGAGATGGTGAAACACCACCTTTTTTAGTACCAACTCACTCAGAGGATGGTAAACACGGATTACCAAAATGGAAAACTCTACAATCTTGTATAAAGAATATTGATAAACACGACCATATTAATTTTCCCGAGAAACGTTTAAAGTTCTATAGAATGCTTAAATCGGGTCAAAATTGGCGATGTTTACCGGAAGATTTACAAAAGGAAGCAATGGGTAAATCTTATTATTCTGGAGGTGGAAAAACGGGTTTCTTCAGAAGATTAGATTGGAATAAACCATCTCCTACATTAGTAACACATCCAGCGATGCCTGCAACAGATTTAGCTCATCCCGAAGAAAATAGACCACTATCAATACAAGAATACAAACGAATACAAG
Source organism: Rivularia sp. UHCC 0363 (assembly GCF_034931125.1). Lineage (NCBI taxonomy): Bacteria > Bacillati > Cyanobacteriota > Cyanophyceae > Nostocales > Rivulariaceae > Rivularia > Rivularia sp. UHCC 0363. Next base: position 47,037 of record NZ_JAYGHM010000019.1, read on the forward strand.
AATTCCCTGAGAATTGGGAACTAGCAGGTCCGCTAATTCAGCAATATAAACAAGTTGGAAATGCTGTTCCCGTCAGTTTAGGTTTAGCAGTAGGAAAATTAATTATAGATTTAATTCATGGTAATAAAATAATCCAGTTTGATGATTTTAAATTTTCACGCTACCAAAATACTAGTCATTTAGATTGGGAAAGCCAATTTTTGAGTCAACTAAATAAATATGAAAGTGAGTACGTGCAGCAAGAGCTTATTTTTAGTTGATATAGTTACTTGTCTAAACTTGATTTTTCTTTGGTAAGATATTGCTTAACAAAAGCAATAAAATTATCTTCTGAAAGTTGATATCCTTGCATCAGTTCGGGTAGATTCTCCCAGTTAGTTCCTCCTTTTTTTGAAAATGAGCGAAACCATTTCTGTATAGTAGTGCCATTACGAATTGCGCTGCTAGATGAATTTTCAGTGTTATCCCTATTTTTAATTTGTAATACTAACCACTTTTGATTTTCATCCTTACTAATAAAGTCAATAGCTTTGATAAAATCACCACAGCACCAGTACCAACCTTTTTCTCTTAGAACGGAATCTAAATACCTTTCAAGAAGTGAACCAACACAATTTTCGGCACACATTGAGTACTGATGCTCTATCTTTATTCGTTCGCATTCTTCAGATGAATAACCGTAAACGTACTGCATGACAATACTTACCATTTCATCGGGTACTGTTTCTGGTTGAGCAGGAAAATCAGATCTTCTAAATCCATCAAAAAACTTTTTGGCAAGAGCTTTTAGACCGTTTTTATCAGTAAGGCTAGGTTTGTTTTTAGTCCTCCAAGATAATCTATCTGGATTGTCAGATAAAAACCTGCAAATCTCTATAAATGCTGCATCTAATCCTTTTTCTTCTGGATTATCATTTATAAATTCGGTAATAACTTCTTTGACTAATTTTTCATCAAAACTCAACGAATGCTCCTTAATATTTAACTGGTCTTTATATATTTTAAATTTCTAAGGGTTGATTGCATAGAAACTCTCTAGGAATTTCTAAGAGACTGTGTATTAACAATGCTCACATCATGCATTACCACAATCAACGCATATTTATTCTATCGTTGCAAAATCGGAAACCACCATTTATTGTATTCAAAAATATGCTTACCGAATCCGACCCCCATCTTCACAAAACAACAAATCATTTAAAAAAAATTGATAATTGTTAATTTATAACTGAAAAAAAACAGCCGCCTCCAAGAGACGACTGTTTTCATAAATAGGGGGTTTATTTAACTAACGTTTCAGTAAGTTTCAATAAACTTAGTAGTCGAAGTCACCGCCGCCCATACCAGCACCAGCGCCAGCACCAGCACCTTCTTTAGGCTCTGGCTTGTCAACAACGATACATTCGGTTGTCAACACCATTCCGGCGATGGAAGCCGCATTTTGCAGTGCGGAACGTGTCACTTTAGCGGGATCGACGATTCCAGCAGCGAACATATCGGTGAATTCGTTAGTTGCTGCGTTGTAGCCAGTGTTAAATTCTTTCTCTTTAACACGCTCGGAAATTACCGCACCGTTTTGTCCGGCGTTTTGAGCAATCCGCATCAAAGGAGCAGGTAATGCGCGAGCTACAATCATCGCACCAATTAATTCTTCATCTTTGAGGTTTGCAGTTGCCCATTCTTCCAATTGAGGAGCAAGGTGAGCCAATGTTGTTCCACCACCAGGAACGATACCTTCTTCTACAGCAGCTTTGGTAGCGTTGATAGCGTCTTCCAAACGCAGCTTCTTATCCTTCATTTCGGTTTCGGTAGCAGCACCAACTTTAACAACTGCTACACCACCAGACAATTTAGCCAAACGCTCCTGCAACTTTTCTTTGTCGTAGGAAGATTCGGTTTCGTCCATTTGACGGCGAATTTGGTCGCAGCGAGATTTAACTGCTTGCTCGTTACCTTCAGCCACAATGGTGGTGTTGTCTTTGGTGATGGTGATGCGACGAGCTTTACCGAGCATATCTAGCTTGGTAGCTTCTAGCTTCAAACCAGCATCTTCAGTAATCAACTGTCCGCCGGTCAAGATAGCGATATCTTCCAACATCGCTTTACGGCGATCGCCAAATCCAGGTGCTTTCACCGCTGCTACGTTCAATACACCGCGCAAACGGTTGACAACCAAGGTAGCTAAAGCTTCTTTCTCAATATCTTCGGCAATAATAACTAAGGGTTTGCCAGAACGAGCTACCTGTTCTAAAACGGGTACCAAGTCTTGTACCAAAGCAATTTTCTTATCGGTGAGCAAGATGAAAGGCTCATCTAAATTTGCTTCCATGCGCTCTGGATCGGTTGCAAAATAAGGAGAGATGTAGCCTTTATCAAAGCGCATCCCTTCGGTAATTTCCAACTCGGTGAACATGGACTTCCCTTCTTCCAAGGAAATCACGCCTTCTTTACCCACCTTATCCATTGCTTGAGCAATCATCTGACCGACTTCTTCGTCGTTACCAGCAGAAATTGCACCAACTTGAGCAATAGATTTGGAATCTTCTACAGGACGAGCTTGCTCGGCAATTTTACCAACCAAAAAGGCAGATGCTTTATCAATACCGCGCTTCAAGGAAATTGCATTAGCTCCAGCTGCAACGTTCCGCAAGCCTTCTTTAACCATTGCGTGCGCCAAAACGGTCGCGGTGGTGGTTCCATCCCCAGCAGCATCGTTGGTCTTGGAAGCAGCTTGACGAATCAAAGCTACACCAGTGTTTTCTACATGGTCTTCCAACTCGATCTCTTTAGCGATGGTCACACCATCGTTAACAATCTGAGGTGCGCCAAATTTCTTCTCTAATACCACGTTACGACCTTTGGGTCCGAGGGTTACACCCACAGCCTCAGCCAGTATGTCCATGCCTTTTTCTAAAGCACGACGGGCGTTTTCGTTGTAAATAATTCGCTTAGCCATAGTTTTACCGTTTGTACCTTTTGCTTGTCTTTCTTTTAAAAATGTTGTTGTTAAATGGATAGGTTGTTAGCTGTTTATAGCCAAATAACCATTAACGACTAACCACCAACCACTATCAATTAATTAACAATCGCGAGAATGTCCTTCTCAGAAAGCAGCACGTATTCGTCGGTACCCAACTTGATGTCGGTGCCAGCGTACTTGGAGTAAAGAACTTTATCTCCGACCTTTACATCCATCGACTGACGACCACCATCATCCTTCATCTTACCGTCGCCTACTGATACTACTTCGCCTACTTGAGGCTTTTCCTTAGCGGTATCGGGCAAGTATAGACCACCAGCGGTCTTTTCTTCCGAGGCGCTCACTTTTACGAAAACGCGATCGCCTAAAGGTTTTACTGTAGAAACGCTTAGAGAAACTGCTGCCATAACTTTTTTACCTTTATTAGCACTCTCGACTCCTGAGTGCTAATTTAGCGAAGCTAGAGGTGTGATGGCAACATTCGCCTTAGTACGGGTTCCCGAACTTAGTGAAAGTAGCTTTACTTAGGTATAAATGCTCAACTTCACTAGTACTTTCGGGTTTTATCCAACGAAGGAAGAATAGTTTGATATGGTTTGCCATTATTTGCAAAGCCAATAAATTGCTATAAAACTGTAAAATTCTGTCTTTTTATGAGCGACGATCCACTGTTTCATTTGAGCGTTCAAGTACCAAAAAACACTAAAGCGCGACCCTACAAACCCTTTAATAATTGTGTAGAAACTGTAGGGTTGTCAAAAATCCAACAACGTGTATTTTTATGGGTTTTAGCTTCAATTTCTATATGTTGTGTTCTCTAAAAGCTAATTTTAGTTTTAGAAATACTTGAAAAAGTGACTATTTAAGCTCAAAATGGACTCTGTACAAGTGGAATAATTAGCAGCAGTATCAATAGTTCAAAAACTAACTACTTGCGGGAGCGGTTGTTATAGACCAATAATAGTAGCTTACCCCGCTAATAAATGTGGTATCTACTCCCAATTCCTCCAAGTAATTGAATGCGTCTCAACCGAACGCTTCTCTAAAATTACAAATTGTTTGCTATTCGATACTTTTTTGTTCGTTCCTTACCCTATACTTCCTAGGATCGGAAATAAAATCTGACGCACGAAGGAAGCATCCAGTTGGATACGTAAAAGCAAAAAAATTAGAATAGGTGCGGGTTATTTTTGCAAGAGGTATGTTCGCCCAATACTCCCCTTGCAGTCCTTTAAGATTATTATTTAATGGAAGTTTTTAGCCCGCACCTTTCAAAGCGAGATATAATAGCGCATTATAATACTATTGCTCTACGTATCCTTACTGGGCTTTTGGAGTTGATAGCGAAACATCAATGGAGGGGATAATCTCCTTTGAGAGTTTCACAAAACTATCGCAAGGTAAGTGGGAAAAAAGGACAACATCTCAATCATCCACCAATTAGGATAACTATTCAAGACCTTGATGGATCTACGCGCGACAAGTGCCACTGCTATGAAAGAACCCAGCATGAAAGATCACAAACGCTTACTGCTTATAGATGATGACCCAAACCTCATCTTGCTGGTGAAGGACTATTTGGAATTCCGGGGATACGAAGTCGTCACTGCTGAAAATGGTCGAGAAGCTCTGGAAATATTAGAGCTAGACATTCCAGACATGATTATTTGTGACGTGATGATGCCGGAAATGGACGGATACACCTTTGTAGAACAAGTCCGACAAACAGAACGCACCAGTTGGATACCTGTTCTCTTCCTTTCTGCAAAGGGACAAAGCGCAGACAGAGTGAAAGGTTTGAATAAAGGTGCTGATGTATATATGGTCAAGCCCTTTGAACCCGAAGAACTCGTAGCCCAAGTTGAATCCTCACTCAAACAAACCATTCGTTGGAAAGAACATCAAGCCAAAGGAGGCGAAAACGGCTCTCGCATCCAAGTACCTTTTGATGTCCAATTAACCCCAACAGAATTAAAAGTAGTGCAATTTGTTGCCAGAGGTATGGCTAACCGAGAAATCGCTGAAGAATTAAACGTCTCTCAGCGAACCGTCGAAAGCCACGTCTCCAATATGTTGGGTAAAACCAATCTTCATAACCGCACCGAATTAGCTCGCTGGGCAATTGAAAATCAAATGGCTTAAAACTGTTGATTTTATAGTTAAAATTCTGGGTTTTAGATTTAAATTACTAATGTAAAACCCAGATTTACTTAATTAAAAATTAACCAACTACTCCTTGCACAATAAAACAGTCATCAATTAACAATTGTCAATTATCAGCACCTGACGGGCGGAATTGATCGACAAAGATTGGTTTTGGGTCTCCTATAATTAGCGCGATCGCCATTCACCGTTTACCCTGAATTGATAATTGATAATTGATAATTGTTCACTGCTCACCGATCGCCGTCTTACGTTCCACAATTTCCTTCAAAACCAGCGTTACAAATCCCAAACAAGCAAGTAACACCGCAGCAGCAAACGCCGTTTCGGTTTCATACTGCTTATAAGCTTGCTCTACAAACAGCGGTAAAGTTTGTGTTTTACGAATAATATTGCCAGATACGACAGAAATAGCGCCAAATTCGCCCATTGCTCTAGCATTCGTCAAAATTAAGCCATAAAGTAAACCCCAGCGGATGTTTGGTAAAGTCACCCGCCAAAAAGTTTGCCATTGACTCGCACCTAAAGTACTTGCTGCTTCCTCCTGAGATGAGCCGATTTCCTCCAAAACTGGAATCACTTCCCGCGCTACAAAAGGCATTGTCACAAAAGCAGTTGCTAAAACCATTCCCGGAAAAGCGAAAATAATCTTAAAATTAATCGCTGACAAAATCCCGCCAAACCAACCATTCTGCCCATAAAGCAAAATCATCATTAAACCAGCCACCACCGGCGAAACCGAGAAAGGAACATCCAAAATACTCATCACCAAAGCCCTTCCGGGGAAACGATTGCGAGCCAGAACCCATGCCGCACAAAGTCCGAAAATCGCATTTATCGGTACCACAATCAAAGCAATAAGTAAAGTCAGTCCCACCGCGCTAATAAAATCATCAGTCATCAAATAACTGAAAAATTCCCCAACACCACCCTTAAAAGCTTGATAAAAAACATTTACTGCCGGGATAAATAATACCAATCCCAAGTAAGTGATAGCACTGATGATTAAAAGTTTTTTAGCCATAAGTAAATAAGAGTTAGGAGTTAAGAATTAGGAATTAGAAGTTATGAAAAAAGTACTTACTGGTCAATAATTAGTAAGCCCAATTACCGATTACCAATTACCAATTTAATAATTGTTCATTGATACCTTTTCCCCCAAGCTTGTAACAAGTTAATAGCCAATAACATTAACAGCGAAATTAATAAAAGTACGGTTCCAATTACCGTTGCACCGGCGTAATCATATTGTTCTAAACGTTGAAAAATCAACACCGAAGCAATCAAATCTTTGAAAGGAATATTCGACGCGACAATTACAATTGAACCGTATTCTCCCACAGCGCGAGAAAATCCTAAAGCAATACCCGTTAATAAAGCTGGAAACAAAGGTGGAAAAATTACCTGCCAAAAAGTTTGAAATCTTGACGCTCCCAAACTCCAAGCTGCTTCTTCTATATCGTGTTCCATTTCTTGCAACACTGGCTGCAATGCTCGCACGATAAACGGTAGCGAAATGAACAGCATTGCCACCAAAACACCCAGACGGGTAAAAGCAATTTTGATGCCAAAGGGTGCAAGTAAAGAACCAATCCAACCATTTTCAGAGTAGACATTGGCTAATGTTAAACCTGCTACCGCCGTGGGTAAAGCAAAAGGTAGATCAATCGCCGCATCCATCAGACGCTTCAGCGGAAAGTCATATCTAACAAGCACCCAAGCGATTAATAAACCAAACCCACCATTAACCGCAGCCGCAAACAAAGCCGTAGTAAAAGTGACATTGTAAGCAGAAAGTGCGATCGGGCTAGTAGCAATTCGCCAAAATTCGCTTAACCCCACCTGAGAAGCTTGCAAAAGCAAAGCCGTCACCGGAAGCAACAGCATGATAGTCAAATAACCAATCGTAATTCCCCAAGGCAGCGAGAATTTTGGATTTTGGATTTTAAATTTTGGATTTTGAATGTTTGATTGTGCAACAGCCATCAGTTTTCAGTTAGCAGTGAAGAGTTAGAAGTTAAGAATTGAATTTACCTTTGACCTTTGACCTTTAACCTATCCCTCATTCCCAATCTTCTTCTGAATTTGATCGAATACTGCACCATCGGCAAAGAATTCTTTTTGAACTTTATCCCAACCGCCTAATTCTTTGACGGTAAATAAGGTTTTGACTGGGGGATATTTTGCGGCGAATTCTTGTTTTACAACTGGATTTACCGGACGAAATCCGATTTTGGCAAATTCTCTCTGGGCTGCGGGAGTAAAAAGATATTTTACGAAGGCTTCTGCTACTTCTCTATTGCCATGTTTATCTACGTTTGTATCAATTACTGCAACGGGATTTTCAATCCTAATATTAGTTTCGGGGACAATGTAATTACTCGGTTTACCTTTTAAACCCGCTAAAATTAACTCGTTTTCATAGTTAATTAAAACATCACCCTGCCCTTGGTTAAAAAATACATCGCTGGCTTCGCGGGCATCTCTTGGTAATATCGGTACGTGTTGATAAACTTTGCTGGTAAAATCTAATGCTTGGGCATCCTTTGCGCCGGTTTCTATTTGGGAACCCCATAAAGCTAAGAAATTCCACCGCGCTACACCGGAAGTTTTGGGGTTTGCGGTAATAATACTAACGTTGTCTTTTGTTAAATCTTGCCAAGTTTTGATTTGTTTGGGATTACCTTTACGAGTAACTAAAGCCGCAACAGATTGAGTCACAATACTATTATTAGGCGCTTCATTTTCCCATCCCGGTTGAATTAAACCGGCTTTGGCAATTTTTTTCATATCCAAAGCCAAAGCTAACTCCACCACATCAGCATCTAAACCATCAACTACAGCACGTGTTTGAGCGCCGGAAGCCCCATAACTTTCGTAAAAAGTAACGGTTTGATTGTGTTGCTGCTTCCACTCTTGAACGAATTGCGGAATAATTTTTCTATAGGCTGGTTTGGTGACTGCATAGGAAACCAGCGTTAATTCTAAGCGATCGCTATTTTGAGCATTCGATGCGGAACAAGATATTAAAGAAACGCTTAAACTTAAACCCAATAAAAATAATAAAACAAAATTTTTGATTCCCCCCCCTTTCGTCAATTGGGCAACAAATCGCCACAGCCCCATGTCAATGTCTCCCCTGAATCTCCGGTTACTCGGTCAAGATACCGGGTTTGATGTTTTTTTATCGTACAACACAACGGTAATAGGATAACCGGAATTTATGTAGAGACGTTGCAATGCAACGTCTCCCAGTATTTTGATTCAAACCGATAATTCCTTCTGTAATTCCTCATAAATAGAATACATGGATCTTCAATAAATTCAAGTAAATTTACGTAATTTATATGCTCATCTATGTATTAAGCTTTTCTCTACAAATCCCAAGAAAAGTACGAACAAGCTGAACCCCTTTATATCCAAGCTTTGGAATTAAGAAAACAACTTCTCGGAGAAAATCATCTCAACACTGCAACCAGTTTGAACAATTTAGCTGGACTTTACGAAAGTCAAGGAAAGTACGATCAGTCTGAACCTCTTTATATCCAAGCTTTAGAGATTGCAGAACGGGTTTTGGGAGAAAATAACCCGAATACGGTGACTTTTCGGAAAAACCTGGAATATTTACGTGCAAAGCAACAGTAAGATGATTCTTTGTTAGGAGGTTTGAAAAGGTGGTTTTTCGGGTGATATTTTGTGAAGTGTAGAAACCCGATTCTACAACATCGCAGATGATATTTTTTCCAAGGAAACCAAACCATTTTCTTCAAAATTAATCTCTAAATGATATCCTTCCATCAAAGCAACTCCCAGCAAAGGTTTATAACCAGAAGCTAAAACAAGGACTATTTTTTCTACATCATCCCAAATAATAGTTGCGAAATGTATAGTTGATAAAGCTTCGCTACCGTCAGCTAAGCTTATAGGCGTACTAGAATATACAGGAAGATTCATCGCATTAACAGCTTGTGGTGGTAAGGTAAGATAACCGTTGAATCCAGTATCAATAAGAAAATCCACAGAAAAATCTGGTTGTGAAGGTAAACGAAAAATTACTGGAATTGTTGCCTTACTCTCACTAATTCTTCCGTAAATCATTTAACTGTACGGTTCAAAGGAACACCACCAAAGCTGAATGCAACATCGTAACCAATCCGCATAGTAAATAATCTAGCCATTGGTTTTTTCTGCTTTAAATTCATTGCAGTTTCTATACCAGTTTTATCAATTCCGTACTCGCCAGTTTCAGCATCAATCGTAATCATCTTGCCAATATTATCGCCATGCTCAACTTGTTGGCGAATTCCATTTTCATAAAATTCTTTAGCTCTGCGAGCAACTTCTTCGACACTCCAGAAAAGTGATTGCATGATTATTAAACCTACTTTTGACTATTTTATTATTATCTCACCTACTCATTTAAAAACAAATTCGCATCAACGTGAAAGAAATTCCCTAATTCTACAGCCTGTTGCGAAGTTATTTCTAAATCACCATTGATGACTTTATCAATTTTCTCAAGCGAACCAAAAACTTGTACTAAACTTTCCTTTGTTTTATCTTGGGCTTCCATTAAGTGTAAGAGCATCGAGCTAACTGTACCTTTAGGAATTGGATAATGTTTATCTTCAAAATCTTCAATTAATTTTACTAATAAATCTAGAATTGTATTCTCTTCTGGTGTTAGATTTTTACGTGCTAGTAATTCTTCCACAACCTTTAAAAATTCCTCATTCTCTGCTTCTGTTTGAATAATTCGAGGTTGATATTTAGAGAGTAATTGGCTATAAATTTCTGAGTTAATAGTAAGGTTCATTTTTCCACTTATCTTTATAATATTCTGCAAATTCTCAAAATGGTGCGTTACGCTATCGCTAACAGCACCCTACAAATACTTCTAACTCCTAACTTCCCTTTAACCATGAATCTCGAATCTCTACTCAAACTCAACCGTACAATTCGCGTAATTGGCTTTGACGATGCACCATTTATTCGCGGTGCTGGTAAAAACGTCAATTTAGCAGGAATTATTTGTGGGGGAACTCGTTTTGAAGGGATGGTTTGGGGAGAATTACAACAAGATGGTTTTGACTCAACAGAAACTATTTGCAAACTATTAATTGGCAGCAAATTTTTACCGCAATTACATATAGTATTACTCGACGGAATTGGCTTCGGAGGATTTAACATTGTTGACTTACCAACATTAGCCGAAAAACTCCAACTTCCCTGCGTCGCTGTGATGCGTCGTCAACCCGATTTAGATGCAGTTACCTTAGCGATGAGTCATTTACCAAATTTAGAAAAACGACAAGAATTATTAAGACGTGCGGGTACAATTTACGAATATTCGCCTTTTGTGTTTCAAGTATGTGGTGAACAACCGGAAATCATTGCGAAAGTATTAGAAAAATTAACAGATTGCGGGAAAGTACCCGAAGCATTGCGATTAGCACATTTGATTTCTGCTGCTGTTATGAAAGGAGAAAGCGGAAGTTCTGCTTGAGAGAATTTGTTCGTAGTAATACCAATTTGTAGCAATACCCTCGAAGGGTATCGCTACATTTACGAAGCCCACCTTCGTGGGCTGAGAAATTTATAGCCCACGCAGGTGGGCTTTGTAGTTGTAGCCCCACCCTTCGAGGGTGAGGGCGTTTTTCAAACATTTTTTTGAACAACTTTAGCAATGCTTCTATCAACGTCATAATAGACATAAAAACCAAAACCTGAGAACATGGCAATTATTACCACTTCTAACCCAAAATCCCAAATCTTCTATCCTAGTTCTGACGGTGAACCCGTGGCTGAAACTTATACCCATCTCTACGCTTTATTAACAACCCTGGAAGTATTGCGACAATATCTCCAAGGACAACAAGCAACGGTTTTAGCAAATCAATTTTTATATTATGCTCAAGGTTTCCCGAAATTACGAATTGCACCTGATGTGATGGTAATTTTTGACGTAGAGCCGGGAGGTAGAGATAATTATAAAATTTGGGAAGAAGGTAAAGTCCCCTCAGTTGTTTTTGAAATGACATCTAAAGGTACGCAAAATCAAGATACAGAATATAAAAAAACCTTGTACGAACAGTTAGAAGTACAAGAATATTGGCTTTTCGATCCTAAAGGTGAATGGATAGAAGAAAAATTGCGCGGTTATCGTTTGCGAGGAGAAAGCTACGAATTGATTACAGATAGCCGCAGCGAACCATTAAAATTACGTTTAGCCATAGAAGATGAATTAATCGGTTTTTACCGCGAAGATACCGGAGAGAAATTATTAATTCCCGATGAATTAGCAACTAAGCTAAGCCAAGAAACCCTGCGTGCAAATGAAGCTGAGGCACTTTTGGCTCGTTATAAAGAACGTTTTGGAGATTTGAACAAGTAACTATGTAGGGGAGGCAAATTGGGGTGTAGATTTTCTCCCCCCAATATTGCCGTTGTGTTACGGCTTTAATATGATAAATTACCATATTGAAAATGCCGTAACGCACCATTTAGGGTATATCGGAGTTTTTGAGAATGCCGTAACGCACTCTTAATATATAGACGCTACAAACATCTCAATTTCTAACCAAATTTCTCTAAGCGTCACACACCCTACATTTATTAGCCCACGCAGGTGGGCTTTGTAACTGTAGCCCCACCCTTCGAGGGTGAGGGCGTTTTTGGGTGAGGGCGTTTTTGGGTGAGGACTAACTAAAACTCCGCATTCTCCGGAGTACGCGGAAACGGAATCACATCGCGAATATTTGCCATTCCCGTCATAAACTGCACCAATCTTTCAAAACCCAATCCAAAACCAGCATGAGGTACGGTACCGTAACGACGTAAATCCATGTACCACCATAAATCTTCTGGTTTCATTCCTTGCGCTTTAATCCGACGTTCCAACACATCATACCTTTCCTCGCGCTGGGAACCGCCAATAATTTCGCCTATTTTTGGCGCTAAAACATCCATCGCGGCTACGGTTTTTTCATCCGAACTCAACCGCATATAAAAGGCTTTAATTTGTGTAGGATAATCGCTCACAATAACTGGCTTTTTAAACAGTTGTTCGCACAGATAGCGCTCATGTTCTGATTGTAAATCTAAGCCCCATTCGACCGGATATTCAAATTGGACATCAGCGAGTTCTAATTGTTTAACAGCTTCAGTATAGGTAATTCGTTCAAACTGATTATTAATAATATTTTCTGCGGTTTCTAATACTGTCTTATCTACCCGCAAATTGAAAAATTCCATGTCTTCAGGACATTTTTCCATTACATATTTGAAAACATATCTGAGAAACTCCTCAGCTAAATCCATATCTTCGGAAAGTTCGCAAAAAGCCATTTCCGGCTCAACCATCCAAAATTCTGCCAAGTGACGCGAAGTATTGGAATTTTCCGCACGGAAGGTAGGACCAAAAGTATAGACGTTACCAAACGTCATTGCCATAATTTCGGCTTCTAACTGACCGCTAACTGTCAAATATGTCGGTCTACCAAAAAAGTCTTTGCTGTAGTCTACTTGCTTATCTTCCGTGAGGGGAACGTTCTTTAAATCCAAATTAGTGACGTTGAAAAGTTCTCCCGCACCTTCGCAGTCGCTAGCGGTAATAATCGGTGTATGTACCCACAAAAAGCCGCGCTGTTGGAAAAATTCATGAATCGCTGCTGCACAAGCGTTACGCACGCGCAAAACTGCACCCAAGGAATTGGTACGGCTGCGTAAATGTCCAATTGTTCGGAGAAACTCAAAAGAATGGCGTTTCTTCTGTAACGGATAAGTTTCTGGATCTGCTTCACCGTAAACTTTTACCGCTTGCGCTTTTAATTCAATTCTTTGTCCTTTTCCTTGAGACTCAACGACTATTCCCGATGCTTCCACAGAAGCACCTGTATTTAATTGTTTTACTATATTTTCATAATCTGGCAAATCTTGATTTAGTACAACTTGCAAATTAGCCAGAGATGAACCATCATTAACTTCAATAAATGCAAAACCTTTTAACTCGCGCTTCGTTCTTACCCAACCTTGCACCTTTATCGATTCATCAGGTTGAGCGCTGCGTAGTATTTCCGCAATCCGTCTTTCTATCATATGTTTTTCTTCCAAGAATAAAATTAAGTGCTGTTGGTTGTTAATAGTTAGTTATTAATTTTTAATTCCTAACTCATCACTCCTAACTCCTAACTCTTACCCAACAACTGACTTTAATAACCAGCCTATGATAACGCCCAATCCACCAAAGCGGACTACTTGCCAAAACAAGTCTTTCAAACCGCTTTTCGTAAATATAACGCTACCACCAAACAGCACTAAGTAACTCTCGGAAAATAATCCTAAAGCATTATCCAAGCTTTCTAGCTTTTCTTTAATATCTTTCAACTCCGCTTTTAGCGATCGCGAAGTGGTTTGTTGCAGTTGCTTTTTAACTTCATCGAAACGCCGCACTAATTCTATCTGACGCTGTTTGTCAGCGAGCATTTGAGCATACCGTTGTTTTAACTCACCAAGACGAGACTCAACTGCCAATATTTCTTGTTCTAATTCTTGCTCTAGATTTTCCTCAACCGATGATTGAGAAGATTGTTTGGGCGACTCCATGAGGGAAGTATTAAAGTAAAAGAGAACGTTTCATCAGCCATGCACGTTATGTCTCAATCCAGCCAACTGCCTAAAACTAGTCAATTGCAAGAAATAAGTACACTAGAACTAGCTCAAGCTCTATTGGAGAGATTGAGTATATCTCCTAACGATTGGCATCGTCTCAAGTCTAACCGCAAAGTTCGCGCTTGCGAACAAACAGCAGCTGCCCTCGTATTTCTCATCAACGAACAACCCGAAGAAGCGCAAGCTAGATTAGAACAAGCTACAGGCTGGTTAAATCGTTCGATCAGTGCGCCACCTTGTCCGACTCACGGACAAAAAAAAGACAGCTAGTTGTTAGTTATTAATTGTTAGATAGTGAATTTCTAACTCTTAATTCCTAACTCCTAACTCATATATAATTAATTCCGTAACAGAGGTATCCTACTGCGTCTATGCTCCAACTGCTTGCATAAACGTAACTCTGTACCTCTACGGTTCCATTCCACCTGGTCGAAAATTAGATGCAGTATCGATAAACCGCGACCATTTTCTGACTCATCAGGTGGCAAATATTCGGTGGGGTTTTCTTCGCAATCGCATTCAGGAATAAATCCTTTACCTTGGTCTGATATTACCCACCAGTATCTATCATCAATTAAAGAAAAACGAACTACTACTTTTTTGCCAGGATCGAGATTATTGCCGTGCTTCGCTGCATTGACTAAGGCTTCTTGAAGTCCTAGTCTCAACTCAGCTTGCATATCTCCTGGGATTTCTGCCAAAAGCAAATCTAAAATTGGACACAGATATAGAGTTGAGGCAAAACTAATCGTACCCCAATTGCGTCCTACCGGACGAAGTGAAATGGTAATCACAAGAGAAACCCCGTCGCTTTCGGCTTAAGCTAGACATGACTTTTACTACTTACACCGCACCCTGAAATTAACTTGAGGTGGTCATGTTGCCCTAACTTTTATGTTTGTACAACTAATTTTTGTATGCTACTTAACATTGACTCTGTTAACGAAATAAAGGTTGCTTAACTTCAAATCGGCTAAAAATTTTCTACGAACAGTCACAAACTATAAATTTATTTGAAGCATCAACGAGTATTTTTATACTCTTAAATTGAACCGTTTTGTAGCTTAAACAACTTCTTTATTCCTTTTTTTTTGAGTCTGGAATTACGTCAATTTCTTTATACAAAAGGTATTCTATATTTAGATTAATTCAATTTTAGCATTTTTACTATGCACTAGACTACAATTTGAAAATTTCACTCAACAATTAGACTAAGTATCTTTGACTAAATCCGATCGTACAAGAAATGCTGCAACTTCCACATGAGATGTCTGAGGAAAAAAATCAGCCGGTTGTACTCGTAATAAAGTGTATAAACCATCTTGACAAAGTTTCCTTAAGTCTCTAGCAAGGGTCGCTGCTTTACAACTCATATAGACAATACGAGCCGGTTTTACTTTGCGTAAAGTTTCGATTACGGTGGGTTCGCATCCTTTTCTTGGTGGGTCAAGTATAACAATATCGGGTTTATAAGATATCCGAGACAGTAATTCTTCTACCTTTCCCGAATGGAACGTCACGTTGTTTATGTGATTATACTGAGCATTAATTTGTGCGGCGACCACAGAGTATTGTTGTATTTCCAAACCAATAGCAAGGTGTACGTGTAATGAGAGCGGTAAAGTTAAGGTACCAATGCCACAATAAGCATCAACTAATATTTCGTTACCTTGTAAATTTAATTCAGATTGAATTTCATACAATAATGCCTCCGCTGTTTCAGTATTTACTTGGAAAAATGTTTCCGGTCTTATTTGAAATTTTAAAGAAGCAAATTCTTCTTGTAAGTAAGAAGTTCCAGCTATAAGTCGAGTTTCGCTACCGAAAATCGCATTAGTGCGATCGCTATTCCGGTTTAACATCACTCCCACTAATGGGGGATAGTGGTCTAACCACTCTTGTGCTTTTTGCTCTATTCCTGGTATATTCCAATCCCTTACTACCAAGGTCAGCAAAACTTCACCAGTACGGCGACCGATGCGTAAACCAAGATGGCGGATGATTCCCGTATGGCTATGTTCGTTATAAATCTCCCAACCCAAAGATTGGATGTCTTTTTTTACCTGTGCCAAAAAAGGGTCTAACCGCGAATCCTGCACTGGACATTGATTTAAATTGACAATTTGATGAGAAGATTTTTGGTAATAACCCGCTATTACCCCTACGGTAGGAGATATCCCCATCGGGTAAGTGGCTTTATTGCGATAGTCCAAAGGTCTACCCGCAGTTAACACCGCATCTACCTGTGGATCTGCAAAACCACCAATCCTTTGTAAGGCTTGAACAACTGCTTTACGTTTAGCAACTAATTGGTATTCATAATTAATATGCTGCCACTGACAGCCACCACATTTATCAGCGACAATGCAAGCCGGTCTAATTCGATGAGGTGATGATTGTAATAATTCTTTAACTTTGCCGAAAGCGTACTTCGGCTTGACATTTACCAAACGGACAACAACGCGATCGCCAGGTACAGTATCCGGTACAAACACCACCAGTTCGTCGCTTCGTCCCACACCATCACCCGTATCGCTCAAGTCTGTAATTACCGTTTCAACTAAGTCACCCTGCTTCCACTTTGTTTTAGCCATCAGTTCCCAATTACCAATTATTAATTAATATCTCCCCATCTCCCCACCTCCCCATCTCCCTATCCTCTTCCCCTGTGGGTACCTGAGTCGCTAAACTAACAGTAATAATTAAATTGCACTTTCTTTAAAAAAAAATCATGAGTGTAGTAAGACAAGTTATTCTCCAAGCTGACGACGAACTGCGTTATCCCAGCAGTGGCGAACTTAGGAATATCAAGGACTACTTGCAAACCGGCGAACAACGGTTGCGAATCGTTAACACCCTAAGTGAAAATGAAAAAAAGATCGTTGAACAAGCGACCAAAACACTTTGGCAAAAGCGTCCTGACTTTATTGCACCCGGTGGTAATGCTTACGGTCAACGCGAACGGGCGCTGTGTATCCGCGACTATGGTTGGTACTTACGCTTGATCACCTACGGAATACTGGCTGGTGATAAAGAACCAATTGAAAAAATTGGTTTGATCGGAGTTAAGGAAATGTATAACTCATTAGGAGTTCCCGTCCCCGGAATGGTAGAAGCTATTAAGGGTCTAAAGGCAGCTTCAATTGATTTATTAAGTACTGAAGATGCACTCCAAGCTGCTCCCTACTTTGACTTTATCATTCAAGCCATGTCTTAATTAAGCGTTATTTTCCCACCTATCCTGTCATCTCCGGTAAATCCCTTTTAACACTAGGAACTTCAAGGAAAAAAATCCTCTTTGATGGGATATTGGAAAGACCTTTCATTAAAATACCGATTTAACTCCCCACACTTATTAGTGGCTGCGGCAGAATCTCTGTCAAGTTACTAGCAAGTTGTGGGGAAACTTTTTTTAAGTTAGGAGTTAGGAGTTAGGAGTTAGGAGTCAAAAATTTAATTACCAATACCCAATACCCAATACCCAATAATATATAAATACAAAAAACCGACAGTCCTTTGCTCAAGGCTGTCGGCTATTAGTGTGTTCCCTATTAATGACTCGGCTAGAGTTCAGTTATATATAATTATGCTTATCTACCTTAGATATTCCCAGGATCTCAATCATGAATGTTTGTGATTCTCATCACAACCAAGTTACCTACAAGCTGTATTTAATTTCTTTTTCCGGCAAAAAAATTTAAAGTGTAGCAAACTATCGTAATAGAGGTACTCTGAGGTATAAATACCAGTATCCCTAAAAATAAAAAATGACTATAAAAGACGCATAATCAAAAAATGTTTAATTTATCAGCCACGTCAGTGTTGTTGAAAAGAAAGAAAATTTCATCCTAAAGACAGTTGTGGCGTTGTTTTTGACTAAATATCAATTTTTATAAAAGCTTTTATAGCTTATAGAATAGAAAAACGTCCGTAGAAAAACATAATTTTATCCATAAATTTCCGAATTCTCAGGGAATATCTATACAATTAAGAATAATTACAGCCTTAAAGCAGTCAAAGTGACTGTAGAAAGGTAAATGTCGCCTCCTGCTTGTCCGAGTCAAAATCGAACGAGTCAAAATAGAAGAAGAAAGCATTCATTTAAAGAGCAATTCAAATTCTCCACAGCTATGACATACGATTACGATTTATTTATAATGGGTGCTGGTTCTGCTGGTGCGGCTGCTGCAAAAAAAGCTGCCTCTTTGGGCGTGCGTGTGGCCGTAGCCGAACAAGAATCCCTTGGTGGTACTTGTTTGAATCGCGGTTGTATCCCCAAAAAGTTAATTGTCTACGCCGCTGACTTCGCGTTACATAATAAATTTGCCACTGACTATGGTTGGAGCAAAAGCTCATCGCATTTCGATTGGACGCAGTTTATCCACTCGGTTAACAAGCACATAGACAGTATTAATCGCTCGTACCAGGAAAAATTTGAAGAAAAGGGCATTACCTTAATACGAGGTCATGCAACTTTTGTTGATGCTCACACGATCGCAATTGATGAACGTAAAATCACTGCGGACAAGATTTTAATTGCAGTCGGCGCACGTCCTTTTGTACCGGATATTCCTGGTATCGAATACGCGATTACTTCCCGCGAAATGTTCCATTTACCGTATTTGCCCAAACGTTTGGCAATCATTGGTGGCGGTTACATTGGCGTAGAGTTTTCTAGCATGATGAATGCTTTGGGTTGTCGAGTCACTGTTATTGATACAAGTGAAACGATTTTAGAAGGATTTGATGACGATATTCGTAAAAGCCTTCAGGAAAGTTTGTCTCAACGGGGAATTAAAATTATTAATAACAGCACGGCGACGCACATAAAACATTACGAAGAAGGCTTGCTGTTAACCGTCAGTGGTAAGTATAAAAAAACCATCGCCGCCGATACTATTTTAGTTGCCACCGGACGCGCTCCGAATACCGAAAAGCTCGATCTAGATAATGCCCAAGTAAAAATGGGCGAAAAAAACGCGATCGAAGTAGATGAATATAGCCGCACCAGTCAGGAAAATATTTTCGCCGTTGGAGATTGCACCAACCGCTTGCAGTTAACGCCTGTTGCAAAATCAGAAGCTGTTGCTTTTGTCAATACTGTTTTTGGGGATAAACCACAAACGGTAAATTATGGCGATGTACCTTCTGCTGTTTTTGCTCGTCCGGAAATAGCAAGTATCGGGATGACTGAAAATCAAGCCCGTGAGAAATTTGGCGACTCGGTAAAATGCTATTGCGATAAGTTCCAACCATTAATGCATCAATTGGCTTCAAGTGACGAGCAAGCAATAGTTAAAGTAGTAGTTGAAGGTGAATCCGAGCGAGTCATCGGAGTTCATATGCTAGGAGAACACGCAGCGGATATCATTCAATGTCTTGGTGTTGCATTTCGCAAAGGTATTACAAAACTTGACTTAGACGACGCGATCGCGATTCATCCGACTACCGCAGAGGAATTTCTCACATTAGATTAAATCGAGGCAAAACTTACGCATTTGTTTCAATGCCCAAAAGTAGCTTAGTGTGGAATGTATGAGCATCTTTTTGCATTAGCTACATAGAAGCGTAATTTTACCTGGTTTAGAGATTGCAAAGAATACACTGAAAAATATGACTTACGACTACGATCTGTTTGTAATTGGTGCCGGTTCCGGAGGATTGGCCGCTTCAAAACGCGCTGCGGGATATGGAGCAAAAGTAGCGATCGCCGAATACGATTTGGTAGGAGGAACCTGTGTAATCCGGGGCTGCGTTCCTAAAAAGCTCATGGTGTATGCTTCTCACTTCCCTTCGCTGTTTGAAAGTGCCGCAGGCTATGGTTGGAAAGTCGGCGAGACTGAGTTGGACTGGGAAAAGTTCATCACGTCTATAGATAAAGAAGTCCACAGACTGTCTGCCCTACACATCAGCTTCTTGGAAAGAGCGGGAGTAGAATTAATTCAAAGTCGCGCTGCTTTGGTGGACGAGCATACTATAGAAGTTGATGGACGCAAAGTTACTGCGGATAAAATTTTGATTGCAGTGGGTGGAAAACCAACTAAGCCAGATATACCGGGGATGGAGTATGCTATCACCTCCAATGGGATTTTTCACCTCAAAGAAAAACCCCAGCATATCGCTATTCTTGGGGCTGGCTATATAGGTTCGGAATTCGCCTGCATTATGCGCGGTTTGGGTTGTGAAGTGACTCAAATTATCCGTGGTGACATGATTTTGAAAGGATTTGATGAAGATATTCGTACCGGAATTCAGGAAGGAATGGAAAATCACGGTATTCGGATCGTCAAAAATACTGAAATTATATCTGTAGAAAAGGAATCAGCAGGCTTAAAGTTAAGTTTATCTGGTGAGCAAGAACCAATAACAGCCGATGTATTATTAGCTGCAACAGGTCGCATTCCCAACGTAGAAGGACTGGGTTTGGATAAAGCTGGGGTAGAACTAGTACCTAGTGAAATGGAAGGACATGGATACGGCACCATGAACGCGATCGCCGTTAACGAGTACAGTGAAACTAATCACCCGCATATCTTTGCTGTAGGTGATGTTACGGATAGAATTAATTTAACTCCCGTCGCGATCGGTGAAGGTAGGGCTTTTGCAGATAGCGAATTTGGTGATATGAAGCGTGTCTTTAGTCATGAAAATGTTGCTACTGCTGTATTTACCTCACCCGAAGCCGCAACTGTGGGATTAACAGAAGCTGAAGCCAAAGAAAAATTTGGAGATGATAAAGTCAAGATTTATCGTACCCGCTTCCGTCCCATGTTCTATACCTTGCCACAACAAGAAGAAAGAACAATGATGAAATTAATCGTGAATGCCCAAACCGATACAGTTTTAGGCGCTCACATGGTGGGAGACTATGCAGCAGAGATCATACAAGGTGTGGCGATCGCTGTAAAAATGGGTGCGACGAAGAAAGACTTTGACGCTACCGTTGGGATTCACCCTTCAGCAGCAGAAGAATTTGTGACAATGCGATAATCAATTATCAATGAATAATTATCAATGAACAAAATTTAAATCAAACGATCTAGTTCCTAGATCGTGATGAAATCTTACAATTAAGTTAAAGCGCTTATCTGCTAGCTGATAATTGATGCACTACATCTACCTTCACGGCTTTGCATCCAGTCCTAATTCTGCGAAAGCTAAGTACATACTCGAACGTTTTACTGAAAATCAAACAAAACTAGAAATTCCCGATTTGAATTGTGATGATTTTTCTCATCTCACAATTAGCCGTCAGATCGAACAAGTTGCTGCAAGTTTTGAGCAAAGTACCTCTGTCACTATTATTGGTTCTAGTTTGGGAGGTTTAACCGCAGCTTATATAGGAGAAAATTTTCTACAGGTAAAACGTTTAGTATTATTGGCACCAGCTTTTGGATTTTTATCCCACTGGTTGCCTAGTTTGGGTACAGAAGTTATTCAGCGTTGGCAGCAAGAAAAGTATCTCATGGTTCATCATTACGGCGAACAACGAGAGTTGCCATTGAGTTATGAGTTCTTAACTGACGCAAATCAATATCAGGAACAATTGCAACGTCCAATTCCTACTCTTATTTTACACGGACAACATGACGAGGTGATTCCCATCCAAACCAGCCAATATTTTGCTCAAAAACGCTCTTGGGTGAATTTAATAGAACTTAATAGCGATCATGCCCTAAGTAATGTGATGATGGAAATATGGCAGGCAATTGAAAATTTTTGTCAGTTAACCAAGACTTAACTAGAGCAGCATAATGAATTTTGATTTATTCTAAAGTGAGTAATTCTCACGCAGTTTTATATAAGTTAGATATAAATATAACCAGTTTTTGAGTTTCAGCCTGTTAATGCAGCATAACAAGTACATTTTTACTCACTCATATAATCCAAAATCTAAAATACAAAATTGATATGCTTCCCTTCCTCCGCAAAGATTTAGTCGAATTAGCAGCTTACAAACCTCATCTTGGTATTGGTGTAGCTTCTTCAATATCATCAACGCCAACACAGTCAGATAAACTCGATACTAATGAAAGTCCTTACGATTTACCTGCTGAATTAAAAGAAAAATTAGCGTGGACTTATAAAGAATTAATCGAAACCAATCGTTATCCAGATGGGGGACATTCTTTACTCAAACAAGCGATCGCCGAATACGTTAATGATTCGGCTAATCTTTCTTCCAATGTTTTTATAAGCAATAATATCTCCCTGGGTAATGGTTCAGATGAACTAATCCGTTCAATACTAATCGCTACCTGTTTGGGAGGGAATGGTTCAGTTTTAGACGCTCAACCAACTTTCTCAATGTACGGAATTTTGGCACAGGCTTTAGGTATTCCTGTAGTTACAGTACCGAGAAATCCAGAAAATTTTGAAATGGATTTAGAAGCAGCATCAACTGCGATCGAAACGACTCAGGAACAACCTGTAAGAACAGTTTTTGTAGTCCATCCCAATTCTCCTACGGGTAATTGCTTAACAGCAGCAGAGTTGACATGGTTGAGAAGCTTACCAGAACATATTTTAGTAGTAATTGATGAAGCTTATTTTGAATTTAGTCAAATGAGTTTGGCAGCTGAATTATCTCAACATCCTAATTGGGTAATATTAAGGACATTTTCTAAAGGTTTCCGTTTAGCTGCAATGCGTGTAGGTTACTCTATAGCTCATCCCGAATTAATTGCTATTTTAGAAAAAGTCCGCTTACCTTACAATTTGCCGAGTTTTTCCATAGCTGCTGCATTAATTGCCATACAAAATCGCTCACTTTTGCTTGAGTCTGTTTCTCAAACTTTGAGCGAACGTTCTAAATTAATCGAAACCTTATCTCAATATCCAGAATTACAAATATCTGATAGCGCGGCTAACTTTATTTTCCTACGTTTCAAACCAGGATTTGACAACCAAACAAATAATGCTTTAAAAAGTCTTCACCTTGCCCTGAAAAAATCTGGCACTTTGGTGCGAGAGACTTGCGGGGGATTGCGAATTACTGTGGGTTCTCCCTCAGAGAATGACCGCACTTTAAACCGATTTCAAACGGCTTTTAAAAATCTTGAATTATAATTCTGAGCCAGGATGTTTTTACCCGAGGGTATTTACTTCAGTACCCAAACGACGTACTATTGCTACAGTTTGTGGCAAAACTCCTACTAACATCGCAAATGCTTCATCTGGTAACTGACTGACTATTTCTGGTGGAAAATATTGTTCAAACTGATCGAGAATTCTTTGGACTCGCTGCTGCGGAACTGGATTTTCAGTAATTTGCTTAATTAACCTAATCCACTGTCGTCGAATCAAATAAGATTTTTGACGGTCTTCAGAGGAACTTGTTGTCAGTAACATTGACGAAATATTTCCGATGGGCAATACATGAAGACAATCGCGGTCATAATCACCACCAACAGCCGCTCCTGGACCCGCAAATTCTGCGTGATAGCCCTTAAAGAGTATCAGTCCATTTCGTCTGCGACTGTTGACCATAAAAACTTTCCCACTATGAAGTTTTGTCAGTAGATCCGAGCCATAAGATTGCTCAACTCCATCTGGCATCACAATATAGTCAAGAAAACAAGTGTCGGGATAATAAGTTGAGACCATAGCAGTTTGATAGCGTTCGCGCTTTTCGCTATCCATCTTTTATTATAAATTTAATCAATTTGGAACTAATTCAAACTAAGATAGGCAATTCGGAATGAAATCGATGAATACAGCTATTAGTTTTGCTATTATCTAAAGCTTTATGGTTCGGCTTAACTTAAATAGATTTAACTCAACGCCGGTTAATTAATTGAGTAACCATATTTTATGTGATTTAACTGGATTTGTCTTCCAGTACAGGAATGTTTACTTAAAGTTTCCATAAAGATAGATATTTTATATACAAAGTTAATGTAATGCATTAGTCAATTTAAGTGTAATTTTACTGAATTGCTCATAACCGTTAATTTCAAATGCTTTAACTATTCAGAATTTGAATAAACAATAAAACATCTGCTCTACCAGTACAAGCCTAGCTTCCATTTGCGCTACAAAAATTAGCTTACTACAACTACATCCGCAGTATATTAAAGAAAATATGAATAAAATCAACGATTTGCTAAAGTTGTTGTGCTTTTATGCTTTTAAATGGGTTGCTTGTTTGTTTACAGACTGTGTAAATACTATTTATTCTTCTCTATCGCTTAACAAATTGTTGTAGAAATAGCTTTTATTATAAAAAAGAAGGCATCGGTATACAAATTTAGAGATAAAGCCGACCTGAAACAAATATTTTTATTGAAAAAAAATATAATTAAGAAATGTATTGTGTTTATTTACAATAATTATCAAATATTTTTGGCATTAAAGATTATGTTAATCATAACTTTGCCTAATATTAGTTGAATATTAAGTCAAGTTATTGATTTACTTTTCTAGTAAGTTATCTAATTGGCTAGATGTTAAATAAAATATCCAGTCTGAGGATGATTTAGCAGTCTTAAAGGTGTTTGTAGAGTAATATTTGTCGCGAATGTCGAAATAAAAATGTATTCCAATTAGAATCAACTTGGTACATCCGGTATCCTAATTTGAAATAAAGTTGTCGAGCTTGATGATTATTTTCCAAAACATGAAGATACAAATCTTTAAATCCCCATTCGCGAACAACTTTTTCGCAGTTCGTTAATAACCCACGAGCCGCTCCCTGCCTGCGATATTGAGGATGTACGGCTAAATTAGATAAATAAGCAAAACTTTTTCTGGTGCCTGTGTGAGTCCAAGAATCGCCCAAACGCACGCTCAATTCTACAGTCGCAATTAAATTTGAAGTGCGTTCGCGATTATCAACGGCAACTAAACAGGCATGATGAGGTGCGGAGGCAGCCAAACGATGTCTTAAATCTTCATAAATACCCAAACGCATTAACGGGAAAGCCCATCCCCATAAACCATGACGGGAGTGAAAGCTTTCAGCAATAATTTGGGCAACACCATTTAAATCAGCGGGTGAGCAGAGCCTAATGTTAAATTGGGAGGTCATTGGGGTACTAGCTACCGCAACAGGCTTTTCATGGGATGGAAGAGAGAAAGGAGTCAAGGCTAGTTTGCTGTTAAAGTTATTCATCGAAAATACGCATTACTTTTTCGTACAACACCATCCGTTCCGATATGAAAACTAAAAGATGAAAAAATCAGGAATTGGGATTCGGTGTAGAGTGTTTCTGAAAATCAGCAAGTGGGGCAAAGCGGCGGATTTATGGCTGCTTAGCTAAAAATATCTAGCAAAAACAGTTGATTAAATGTAGCAAAACAGGCAATAGCAATACTTCTTTCTCCAACTATATAGGTAACGGAGTGTGCAACTAATTATATTCTGCAATATTGATATTTTTAGCTTAATCAGCTTAATACGGCAGCCCAATTGTTTTACTCCTGACTATTGATAGTAACAAGTTCTCGATCAAATACTGCGCCGATCGCACAAGTTTTAACAACAGAAGACATTCTAGAAACGCGATCGCAAGGAATAAATATTTTAATGTATCTGTAGTACCTTTTAATTGCATAGCGCCAATTTCTACAATTAAACGCCCATATTTATAATTTGCAAATTTATTAATATCGCATCAAAAATCAGTTTTAGCCTATTTAATAGCTAAAACCTTAACTATTATTGATTGACAAATGAAATAGTGATGTAATTGATACAGTATAAATTTATCTTATGCTAATAATTGCAGCTATCTCAAGAGGTTTGCATTAATGCTGAGTTACTTAATATACTTATAAGCTAACCGTTATTGTAGTAAATTAGTGAGCTAATCGATCTCGCCTTCAATAAAATTTACTATCAGATGTTAGTGTTGGTGCTAAAGCGGGAAAACTAAGACGACCGAAGCTGGGTGGATAAATCTAGCCAGCCTTAGATGTAGGTGTAATTTGATAATTATCGCTGGGGGTAAAGAAATGGCTAAAAAATATCGATTTTCTCAAGCTTTAGTGGGGTATGAACCGAATTGGGGTGATTACTCACTACTGCTAATCGCTATGATTGAGGCAAACAAATCCTACGGTCGAGTCTAAGTTACCTTTACAGCAAGCTGCTGATTGCAGTTGAAACACTCTGTGATTAAATCGAATGTTAAAACATTCTTACATAATTAAATTGTTTATCCGACTACCGTTACTGCATGGAAGCGGTGCATGAAATCCCAAGTAAACAGAAAGCCAAAAATATTGGTTGTTGACGACGAACCCGACAACCTCGATTTGCTATATCGTACCTTTTATCGCGAATATAAGGTGCTGCGAGCGACTAGCGGTCCAGCAGCACTAGAGTTGCTGGCAAAAGAAGGAGATATATCGGTAATTATCTCCGACCAGCGAATGCCAATGATGAGTGGTACAGAATTTTTGAGCCTGACAGCAACTCAATACCCGGATATTATCCGAATTATTTTAACTGGCTACACTGATGTCGAAGACTTGGTGGAAGCTATCAACGCTGGTAAGGTTTTCAAATACGTAACTAAGCCGTGGGAAGCAGAAGAACTTAAAGCTGTAGTACGGCAAGCTTTGGATACTCATAATGTTCTCAGAGCGCGTACCCACGAACTAACCCGTACATTACGGCAAGAATCGCTACTCAACTCCGTAACTAACACGATTCGTAGCGCTTTGGATTATCGGCAAATTCTCCAAGCAATTGTAGATAATGTCGGTCATATGCTGGAAGTAGATGTATGTCTTTTACGTCCTTTCCAAAATGGACAGCTAATTGATGAAGGTTTTATTTATCAAACAAATCTTATAGAACCAGATAACAAGATAGAAGATAAAGAACAACTTATTGAATCGGCTTCCTTACCTTCCCCATCCGAATTATTAGCTCATGCAGTCTGGGAAACTCGCGAAGTTCAGGTAATTGATGATGCGACAGAAGATAAGCGTATTCAAAGAGATACCGACGTTGGACGCGATCGCGCTCGGGTTTATCAAGACTATAAAATATGTTCTAGCTTAGTAGTACCACTGATTTGTCAACAAGAATTGATCGCAGTTTTAGCGCTGCATCAGTTTCAAAAATCCCGCGATTGGGAAGAAGATGAAGTGCAGTTAGTGGTTATGGTGGCAAATCAGGCTGCGTTAGCTCTATCCCAAGCTCGTGCTTACGAACAGGTACACGCTCTTGCTCAGCGGGAAGCATTGATTAATACAATTACTAGCGCCATTCGTTCTAGCTTAGACCCTCAAGAAATCTTTGCTGCTATTACTCAACAGCTTGGACAAGCTTTACAGGTGGATGGCTGCATTTTATCTTTATGGACTGCTGAAGATGAGTTTCTCGAATGTGTTGGTTTATACGATATTGCTCAAGATTTCCCGGCTAATAGCTTAAACGGTAACGCCAAATCCAGCATTCATCAATTGCCGCAATCCTCAGCACCAATTAAGGAAAATCAAATATTGCAAGAAATCTTGCAAACTCAAGAGCCGGTAATAATTGCGGATGTGAATAATTGCCCTTTTGACGTGAAAGGTTTTGATTTACCTTTGAAAATGTCAACTCGCTCTTTAATGGTAGTTCCATTGCTAATCGACGGTAATATTATCGGTAGTATTACTTTAAGACAAAGTAAAAAACAACGACCGTGGCTCAAGTCAGAAGTAGAGTTAGCTGCATCTGTGGCAGTTCAAGCAGCTCTAGCAGTTCAGCAGTCCCGGCTTTATCAAAAAACTCGGCAACAAGCCGAACGGTTGCTGGAATTAGACAAACAAAAAACTGAATTTTTTCAGAATATTTCTCACGAATTCCGTACCCCGATCACTTTAATTCAAGGACCTTTGGAGTCAGCGGTAAGCACGGGTCAAGGATTATCTCACGAACAAAGTGTTATTGCTTTGCGTAATTCGAGACGTTTATTGCGACTGGTAAATCAATTACTCGATTTACAACGTTTGGACGCTGGGAGAATGCAGCCAACTTTCCGCAAGTGCGATTTGGTTGAATTTGTTAGTCAAATTGTGGAGTCGTTTCGTCCATACTGCGAGAAAAAAGAATTGCATCTGCTTGCAGAATTAGATGAGTGTCCACCCGTTTATTTGGATATGGAAAAATTCGATAAGGTTGTTTATAACCTGCTGTCGAATGCCATGAAATTTACTCCGCAAAACGGTAATATTACTGTGAGAGTGCTGTCTGCGGGTTCGGGTTGCATTTTACAAGTAGAAGACACGGGGATTGGTATTGCCCAAGAACAAATTCCTTACTTATTTGAACGCTTCCGTCAAGCTGAAGGTTCGGAAAATCGTTCCTATGAAGGTACGGGTTTGGGTTTGGCTTTGGTGAAAGAGTTAGTAGAAGTTCATGGAGGTCAG
The DNA here is from genome assembly GCF_034931125.1 of Rivularia sp. UHCC 0363. Taxonomy (NCBI): domain Bacteria; kingdom Bacillati; phylum Cyanobacteriota; class Cyanophyceae; order Nostocales; family Rivulariaceae; genus Rivularia; species Rivularia sp. UHCC 0363. The sequence goes on from NZ_JAYGHM010000019.1 coordinate 75,217, forward strand.
GTAACAGTTGATTCGGTGTACGGGAGCGGTACAAACTTCACCATATCTCTTCAGTCGGGAAGCGCTCATTTAAATCCGGAGCAGGTAGTAGAAGAGGAAAGTAAAATTAATATTAGCCGTGCTGCTGTAGAGTTAGCCGATTTAGAATTAATCGAGTCAACTGATAGTCATACTGAAAATATCCTACAGGAGTTATTGCCACCGAATCTGGATCGATCAAAAGCTGGAAAAGGACAATTAGTTCTAGTGGTAGATGACAATCCAGATATGCGAGCCTACGTATCAAGTATTCTTAGCGCTAACGGTTATCAAGTCAAAACAGCTAGAAACGGTTCTGAGGGTTTTCACGTAGCCAAAGAATTTTTACCTAACTTGATTGTTACCGATTTGATGATGCCTGTAGTCACCGGATTAGAGATGATCCTCACGATACGTTCGGAGGAAACGCTCAAGGGAATACCAATTATCCTGCTAACTGCAAAAGTTGATGAAGATACCCGCATTGAAGGAACAGAACGTGGTGCTGATGCCTATTTAGCGAAGCCATTCAACGATAGAGAACTTTTAGCGGAAGCACGAAATCTTTTAGCTTTAAAAGAAAACGAACGCAAAGTTGTGGAATTAAATACTTATTTAACAGAATCTGTACTTCAGCGCTTTTTACCTCCGGTTTTGGTGCGAAAAGCCGCTGCTGGTGATTTAATTTTAGATTTAAGACCCGAACCACGTTTAATAACAGTTTTATTTAGCGATATCGTTGGTTTTACTCAATTATCAAATACTTTAAGGTCGCGAAAAGTTGCGGAATTACTCAACGAATACTTAGAGTCTATGACAAAAGCGGTATTTGATAACGGCGGAACCGTAGATAAATTTATGGGAGATGCGATTTTAGCTTTATATGGAGCGCCGGAAGACTTGACACCCAACGAACAGGTGCGCCGCGCCGTCAACACCTCCAGAGCTATGTTACGCGGGCTTTCTCAATTGAACCAACGGTGGCGAGAACAAGGTATATTTGATAGCGACGGACGTAATGAACTTCAGTTTCGCTGCGGGATTCATCAAGGTACTGCGGTTGTGGGAATGTTTGGTAGTTCTGAACGTGCCGATTACACCGCGATCGGTCCTTCTGTAAATATTGCTTCTCGCTTGCAGAACGCTGCCGAGCCTGGTACCATTCTTATTTCTGCTGCGGTGGCAGATTATTTGCAAGAAGAAGAAATTATTAAGGGTAAATCGTTAGAGTTGAAGGGAGTTGATGAAACCGTTCTAACTTTCTCCGTGATTCCAGAGGTAGTTGCAAATTCTTCTGTTAAAAAATAGGGAACAGGGAGTAGGGAACTTCGGGTCTAAAAAATTGTAGTTACTATTATAAAGAACGTTCCCACTTTGCCGATTTTTAGTATAGATATATAGATATATGACGCAATCGGTTACAGAAAAAACTTCAATTGCAGAAAAACCCTGGAGACGACAACCCGATTCACCAACATGGTGGATTGCTTTTTCTTGCGGTTCAGTTATCCTGCATTTACTGGCATTCTGGCTTATAAGTTTATATCAATTTAAGTCATCACAGGGACGAGGAAGTTCGGCTGTTGCGATTGAATTTATCAAAATTTCTCCACAAAAATCATCCCAAGTTCAAGCAAAGCCAAAACCAAAACCAGTTTTACCAAAGCCAGTACCGAAAGCGATCGCTCCTCAGAACTCACAACCTGCTGCTCTTCCAAGTGTTGTGAAACCTCCCATTTCTAGGAGCGATCGCGATGCTATCGCTTTTGATAATAATCGGAAAACTCCAGTCTCGAAATTTAACACAGATTTAAATTCTATTCCAACACCGACACCAACTCCAACACCGACACCAACACCAACACCAACTCCAACTCCGACACCAACACCAACTCCAACTCCGACACCAACTCCAACTCCGACACCAACTCCAACTCCAACTCCAACTCCAACTCCAACTCCAACTCCAGTTACACCACCTGCACAACCCGGTGGTAGGGTTACAACGGAAAAAGGAACTTCATTAACAAGCGAAGGAATACTAACAGCGAATTGGGATATAGATCCTGATACGCAAAATCTTATAAAGGATATACCGGAAAATCTACCTCAGCGAAAAGAAAATATTCCTCAATTTTTAATTCCTGCTTCGGAAGAAATCAATTTACCGCCAGTAGATTTGCAAGTATTTTTGAGTATTGATGAAGAAGGAAAAGTACTTTTTCCTCGAATTACCAAAGTTATTGACAAGAGCATAACGTTACAACAACAAAATAAACTTCAAGAATATGTAAATGAATATTTTGCTGATAAGCAATATCAATTATTTGAACCTGCAACAGATACAGATCCACAAACAGGAAAACTCACCCCTCGTAGAAGCGAGTTATTTATACGCATAAAAATTCAGCGAAGCTCTTGATTTTTCTCCAGAACTGTAATATAGTAATAAGGTTGAAAAACAATGCGGGCGTAGTTTAGTGGTAAAACCTTAGCCTTCCAAGCTAATGATGCGGATTCGATTCCCGCCGCCCGCTTTAGAAATTGTGTAGAAATCAAAAAGAAAAATACTCCCAGATTATCTCTGAGAGTCAACTATTTATAGTAAACATAGTTTTTAGCTAAGATTTAACCAAATTTACCGCTGATATATTCCTTGGTATCTTGCTGTTGAGGATTTTGGAAAATATTTTCAGTGGTGTCATATTCAACTAAATAGCCGGTACGACCTCCTTTTTCTCCAACTCTAACGTTAAAAAAGGCTGTCATGTCCGATACTCGTGATGCTTGCTGCATATTGTGAGTAACAATCACAACGGTAAATTGCTCTTTAAGTTCTTTAATCAAATCTTCGACTTGTAGAGTAGATTTGGGGTCAAGAGCAGAACAAGGCTCATCCATTAAAATAACATCAGGTTGAACTGCGATCGCCCGAGCAATACATAAACGCTGTTGTTGTCCCCCAGATATCGATAAACCACTTTGCTTTAGTTTGTCTTTAACTTCATTCCACAAAGCCGCACCTCTGAGGGAGCGTTCTACTAATTCGTCCATGTTACCCTTAAAACCGTTAATTCTGGCTCCAAAAGCAATATTTTCGTAAATAGATTTGGGGAAAGGGTTGGGTTTTTGAAATACCATCCCAATTCGACGACGTACTTCTACAGGGTCAACTTGAGGTGCATACAAATTTTCGCCGTTGTATAGAACCTGACCTTCTGCGCGAAATATGTCAATTAAATCATTAAGACGGTTAAAGCATCGAAGTAAAGTACTTTTACCGCACCCAGAAGGACCGATGAAAGCTGTTACTTGATTTTTGGGGATATCCATGTAGACATCTTTTAGTGCTAAAAATTTACCGTAGTAAACATTTAGTGCTTCTGTCCGTAATACAGTTTGGGTATCTTGTAGTGTGGAAATATCTGTAGCCATAATTATGCTAATTGTTTCTCCGAAAACTTTAAGGTACTTAAATTTAGTCTTCTCAATGTCTTGTGTAATGCCCCTTTATTATTTGTGGTTAGAAATTATATGCTTTAAATTTAACTCATACACAACCTAACCGTAGGCAATTACTTCTATTTGCTACGAGTTACAAAGCGAGCAATTATACTAGCAATCAAAACTAGTAACACCAAAATTAAAGACGCAGCCCAACCAACAGACTGCTGATTTTGGTCAAAAGAAATTGCAAAGTTATAAACCAAAACAGCGAGAGAAGCAGTTGGTTCGGTCAAACTTCTCACCCAGTAGAAGGAGAACAAAGCAGTAAATAGTAAAGGTGCGGTTTCTCCAGCAGCACGAGCAACAGATAAGGTTATACCAGTAACAATTGAAGGTAAAGCCGCAGGTAAAACTACTTGCAAAACTTTTTGATAGTCAGTTGCTCCTATCCCTACAGCTGCTTGTCGCAAATCGTCAGAAACTAATTGCAAAGCTTCGTCAGTAGTTCTGACAATAATTGGCAACATTAAAATTGACAAAGCCACACCACCAGCGATCGCCGAATATCCTCCAAAAGGCGCAACTAAAATACCGTAAGTTACAACTCCAGCGATAATAGAAGGAACTCCGCTTAAAACATTAGTAGCGAAGCGAATCCAACGGGCTGTTTGTCCCTTACTAAATTCAGTCAAATAAACTGCGGCCGCAACTCCAACGGGTACACTAATCAAAGCTCCAATTCCGACCATAAACGCCGTACCGACGATCGCATTACCAAAACCACCATCTGTATCTAAAGGTGCTGGAGGTAATTGGATAAATAAATTCAAGCTCAAGCTACTGAAACCTTTGATCAGCAAGTAAGAAAGTACTAGCAACAAAGGTAGTAAAGCTAAGATTCCACAAGCAAATATCACACCATTCATTACATTGTTAAATAGTGTCCGAGAAGAACCCGAAGAACCATTTAAACTACCGCGTGCAAATCCGCTTTGTGGCTGGTCTGAAAAGCTAGTCATAATTGAATATACCTTGTCTTTTTACAGTCGCTTGACTCGCAATACTACTAACTCTGCAAGAACATTGACAATTAGAGTCAATACAAACAGTACAAATGCAGCGTACATCAAGGCACTTATTTGTAACCCACCAGCTTCCGCAAACTGATTTGCTAATAAAGAAGCAATAGTATTACTCGGAGCAAATAGGGAAGGACTAATTCTATTGGAGTTACCAATCAACATGGTCACAGCCATTGTTTCTCCCATTGCTCGACCAAGTGCCAGCATTACAGCACTGACAATACCAGAAAATGCCGTTGGGATGATTACTTTTAGAAGCGTTTCCCAACGAGTACATCCCAGTCCATAAGCAGCTTCGCGCAAGCTACGGGGTACTGAAGCTAGTGCATCGCGGGAAATAGCTGTAATAATTGGCAAAGTCATGATTGCCAGGATAATTCCCGCAGGTAACAATCCTGGACCCCCAATTGCTCCTGATTCGGGACGGCTAAAAAGTGGTATCCAGCCGAAGTACTGATTGAGCCATGTACCAACAGTTCCCAAAAAAGGAATTAATACGAAAATTCCCCATAAACCATAGACCACACTGGGAATCGCGGCAAGCAGTTCTACTAGAAAAACCAGCACTGTTCGTAATGACAGAGGCAGAATATTTTCGCTTAACAATACAGCGGTACCGATACCAATTGGAACAGCTATTAATAAACCAATAAAAGAACTAGCTAAAGTTCCGTAAATTTGCGGTAATACACCGTATAAGTCTCTGGGTGGGTTCCAATCAGTTGTGAATAAAAAACCAGCACCAAATTTACTTAATGCGGGAATTCCTTGAACGCCAACCTGAAATCCGATCCACAATAAAACTGCGGCAATACCAAACGCAAAAAATCGCGTTACCCAAATAAAGCTACGGTCAAACGTTCTATCTGCTTCAGAGCGATTTTTACCTTCTTGTCCACTCTGGGCTGATGTATTCATAAAAAAACTTTACCCATGTAATAGAGAAAATGTGGGAGCGAACCACATTTTTGGTTAACTAAAACTAATCAAATGCCGATCGCAAGCTGTTGAAATATTAATTTTCAGCGGCTTGTTACTTTACAGCAATTTTGTAATCTGGAGTGATTTCGTCAGCAGCAGCAGCAACTTTCTCTACTACATTTTGAGGTAAAGGAACGTAGCCAAGCTCTGTACTAACTTTCTGACCTTCAGTTAAACCATACTCAATCATCGCTTCCATAGCTTTAGCTTGGGCAGGATTGTCATACTTTTTGTAAGCTAAAATCCAGGTATAGGTAACGATGGGATAAGATTCATCTCCTTCTGGGTCGGTGACGAAAGCACGGAGATTTGCAGGTAGTTCAACAGCTGCCAAAGATTTAGATGCAGATTCATCGTTAGGTACGATATATTTACCCGATTTATTTTCCAAAGTTGCCATCGTCAAACCTTGGTTTTTAGCGTAACCGTACTCTACATAACCGATAGAACCAGGAGTTTGCTTGATTTGAGCAGTAACGCCTTCGTTACCTTTAGCACCAAGTCCACTAGGCCATGATACAGTCTTACCTTCACCAGGACCGCTCTTCCAAGCAGGGCTAACCTCGCTCAAGTGTTGTGTTAGTACAGCAGTAGTACCGCTACCATCGGAACGGTGTACGACTGTGATGTTTTGATCGGGAAGGTTAACTCCAGGGTTAGCCGCAACAATTTTAGGGTCGTTCCACTTACTAATCTTACCTAGTAAGATATTGGTATAATCTTCGCGTGACAACTTCAGATTTTCAACTCCAGGTAAGTTGTAAGCGAATACAACGCTACCAGCAGTCATAGGTAGCATCAATACGCCTTTGCTTACTTTCGCGATTTCATCATCCTTCATTGCTACGTCGCTGGCACCAAAATCAACTGTACCGGCGATAAATTGTTTAACACCAGCACCACTACCAACTGACTGATAGTTAACTCGTAAATTAGGGTATTTAGCGTTGAGGTCTTTGAACCAACGTTGGTAAAGCAATACTGGGAAAGATGCACCCGCACCATTCAAGGTTGTATCTCCACCCAAATCTAGTTTGGTGCTAGCAGCTACATCAGTAGCACCACCAGGAGTACTTTCACCAGTAGTATTATTTCCTTCACCACCACAAGCTGCCAAGGTAACAGTAAGTGCTAATACTGAGAATAAAGAAGCAATTCGAGACTTATTCGCTACAATTTTAGTAGAAAACATGGATAAACAAGTTGAGTAATTTTGCAGGTATCGTTTATAATATACCGCTGTTGAGTAAAGAGAAGGTTAACAAAGTTCGATACTAATGTTTCTTTATACTTATTCTGACAAAAATTTATATTCATTATCAAAATAAAAATCCTAAATTTATTTAGTGGTTCAAAGGAAATAAATAATACATTAGATCGTTTGTATTAATAGGCTCAGCAAAACTTTATTTTATGATGATATTAAATGCCTATAAGAAGAATGTGCATATAAGCATAGATTTTTTGGTTCTTCAGTGCATAGTATGCTAAATATCTAACTAAAAAGCCTTCCATCCTTACTATATAAAGACAATTGGATTTTTAACTCGATATAAAGCAATAGATATTGCTTCTTGTTACTATTCCCTATTCCCTATTCCCTATTATGAATTTAACAACCGAAGCGAGATTTTGGACATTAAGTAGTTAGAGGCATTAAACTAAGATGCGACATCAGTAAAAAAGTCAAATTCTATAAAAATTTATCAGAATATAAGTATATTTTTTTACTAGTCAGCAAAGAAAAAAAGGTTATTTTCCGCTTTCTGTATGAGTATCTTATAAATGCTAGCTGCATCCAACCAATTGTTATGGTCAATGATTGGCTTACTACTAACTATGGGTGGTACCTTCCTAGAAGCCTATATTACCACCCTACCTTGGAGTTGGGGTAGCCACGGAGTTCATGCTTTTTCTTTAGGTGTCACCTATCAAATTGGTGGGGTGTTGTTAGTTGGTTGTTTGGGAGGAAATAATGCTGGAGCGCTTTCCCAAATTGCCTATTTAGTCATGGGCTTAACTTTGCTACCCGTATTTGCTGACGGTGGAGGTATCGGCTATGTCAAGCTTTCCCAGTTCGGCTATTTATTAGGCTTTATTCCTGGGGCTTGGATTTGCGGTTTTTTTGCTTTTAAAGCTAGACCCAAATTAGAAACTCTGGCATTTAGTTGCATTTGTGGCTTGTTAACAGTTCATCTGTGCGGTATTAGTTATTTGGTTATCACTTATGCTTTAGGTTGGCAAGGTTTGGAAAATATATCCTTATTGCAAGCAATTTTCAAATATTCATTGTCTGCATTACCGGGACAATTCTCTGTAGTTTGTGCCGTTACCGTAGTAGCATACGTACTCAGACATTTAATGTTTTATTAATCGGTGACTAATAATCAATTACTAATACCTCATGCGTTTAAAAAATCGCTTCTTTTGGATAGCTGCTAATACAGGTTTTGTCTTGGATCAACTGACGAAATACTGGGTTGTGCAAACTTTTAATTTGGGAGAAACACAACCGCTAATAAAAGGAATATTTCATTTTACTTACGTCCAAAATACTGGGGCTGCTTTTAGTCTTTTCTCAGGGAAAGTAGAGTGGTTGCGCTGGCTATCTTTATTAGTGAGTGTAGCGCTGATAGCATTAGCTTTATTTAGTCCCGTTTTACCTCGTTGGGAACAATGGGGATATGGTTTAATTTTGAGTGGAGCTATAGGAAACGGTATTGATCGGTTTGTCTTAGGTTACGTTATAGATTTTATTGATTTTAAACTGATTAATTTTCCTGTATTTAATTTAGCAGATGTATTTATTAATATTGGTATTGCCTGCTTGATAATTGCCTCTTTTCAAAAACCACCTTCAAATCATCGTTCTTCACGGTAGGAAAAAGGAAGTGGAGATTTCATAGGTAATTA